>JBJTUJ010000250.1:0-11121 GCA_046080685.1 Cyanobium sp.
CCCACCCCCACCAGGGCGAACAGGGGCTTGCTGGCGCCCATCAGGGCCAGTCCGGCCGCCAGGCTCACGAAGATCACGCCCATCCACAGCAGGATCTGGCCGTAGATGTCGCCGAAGGTGAGGGTGCAGCGCAGGTTCAGAGTCCGGTTCGTGTCCATGGATCCTTCGGTCGGGTGAACCGGCGCTCGGGTGAGCCGGGGGATGGGGCCGGTGCCCCTTCCAGCCAAGCCGCGCCGGCCCCTGCCGACAAGGGTTCGTGACCTTTGTTCAGGCAGCTTGCTGCTCAGGCGGCCTGCAGCTGTTCCGAGGCCCGCTCCCGCTCCCACAGCCGCCGATAGACGCCGGGCTGCTCCACCAGGTCGCGGTGGTGACCCTGCTGCACCAGGCGTCCCTCCTCCAACACCAGGATGCGGTCGCAGGCGGCGGCTGCCGAGAGCTGGTGGCTGATCATCAGCACCGTGCGCCCCTGCTGCCGGCGAACGGAGCGCAGGATGCCGGCGGCGGTGGTGTTGTCGACGCTGGCCAGGGCATCGTCGAGCACCAGCAGCGGGGCCTCCACCAGCAGGGCCCGGCCGAGGGCGGTGCGCTGGCGCTGGCCGCCGCTGAGGGTGATGCCCCGCTCCCCCACCAGGGTGGAATAGCCGTCGGGGAAGCCCTTGATGTCACCCTCCAGCCGGGCCTGGCGCGCCGCCTCCTCCACCCGCTCCATCGGCGCGGCGGGTTCGCCGTAGCGCAGGTTGTCGGCGAGGGTGGCGGTGAACAGGTAGCCCTCCTGGGGCACCAGGGCCACCTGGCGCCGCAGCTCGGGCAGGGCCATCGCCGTGATGTCCACGCCATCGATGAACAGCTGGCCGGCCGGCACCTCCACCATGCGGCCGAGGGCCCGGGCCAGGGTGGTCTTGCCGCAGCCCACCGGCCCCACCACCGCCACCAGTTCGCCGGGCTGGAGGTGGAAGCTGAGGCCGTCGAGGGCGGGCCGGTCGGCGCCGGCGTAGCCCACCACCAGATCCCTGGCCTCCACCGCCCCCCGGGCCGGAACCGCGGCGGGCTGGGGATGGGGCGGGGAGACGATCAGGGGGCGGCGCTCCAGCAGGGCCTCCACCCGCTCCAGGCTCACCTGACCGGTCTGGAAGGTGTTGAGGGTGAAGCCCAGCAGGGCGGTGGGGAACACCAGCCGCTCCACGTAGAGGATCAGGGCCACCAGGGCGCCGATGCTCAAGCGGCCTGATTCGATCTGGCCGCTGCCGATCGCCAGCAGCAGCAGCAAGCTGAGGGAGGAGATGCCCTCCAGCAGGGGGAACAGGGTGCTGCGGGTGCGCGCCAGCCCGAGGGCCGCATCGCGGTACACCCGGTTGAGGGCGGCGAAGGCCTCGCGCTCGGTGCGCTCCTGGCCGTAGATCTTGATCGCGCCGATGCCGGAGAGGTCTTCCTGGATGAGATCGCTCAGGGAGGCGAGGGCCTCCTGCTGACGCCGCTGCTGGCGCATCATCCGGCCGCCGAACAGGCGCACCGTGACGAGCATCAGCGGATAGAGGGCGATCGCCGCCAGGGTGAGCAGGGGATCGATCGCCAGCATCGCCGGCAGGGTGAAGGTGTAGGCGAGAACCGTGTTGGTGAGGCTGAGGATGGCGAAGCCCAGCAGCCGCCGCACGTTCTCCACGTCGCTGGTGGCGCGGCTGATCACCTCGCCGCTGCCGATGCCCTGCAGCCAGGACGGTTCCTGGGTGAGCACGTGGTCGAAGATCCGCTGCTTGAGATCCGCCTCCACCTGGCGGCCCACCCCGAACACCAGCATCCGCGAGATCAGCCGCACCGCCCCCATCACCGTGGCGAGCAGCACGATCCGGCCGGCCTGGCCGAGAACCGCGTTGTAGGAGAAACCGTCGTGGAGGTCGTCGACGACGTTGCGCACCTGCAGAGGGATCGCCACGCTCAGCACGTTCACCACCACCAGGGCCAAGGCGCCGAGCAGCACGGTGCGCCGGTGGGGTCGCACGTAGCGGCCGATCAGATCGAGCCGCAGGGCGGTCATGGGCAGGAATCCGGACGGTGGGCCTAACCTACGCAGCCCCTCCGGGTCCCCGGGATGAGCACCCCCACCAGCGCGGATCAGACCGGCCAGGATCCGACCAGCGGGGACCAGAGCCATCCACTCCATGCCGGCGACCGGGAGGTGGTGGACCGGTTGCTGGCGGCCCAGGAGCCGGCCGACGCCGATCTCGTGGACGCCGCCAGGTTGCTGATGCGCTACGCGACCTTTCCCGGCGCCGCCGACCTGCGGGACGACCTGGAGCGGGCCCTGCGCCTGTGGGGACTCGATCGCGACGGTCTGCACGCGCGCACCCTGGCGATCTGGGACCGGGGGTTCCGCCCCGGTCCCGCGGCTCCGGCCGAGGCGGTGGGATCGGGGTTCGACACCGCCGATGGCGACGGCCCGTGATGCAACCGCTCCCCGGCTGATGGCGGACTTGACGATCAATTCGCCAGATCCACCCTCCTCGGGTGATAGTGGGGAAGTCCCCATCACCCGGCCCGGCGTGTCCTGCACCCGGGCTTTTTTCTTGGCTTGCCCCCGCGGGGCGTGTCCGGCAGTGCCTTTTACCGTGGTCGGCGTTCCCGCCGCCTCCGGCCGATGACGCCCCCGCTGCCGCCCACCCCCTCCTGGCCGATGCTGCTGGAGCAGCTGCTCGCGGGCGGTGATCTGCGCGGTGATGACGCCGGCGCCCTGATGCGGGGCTGGCTGGAGGAGCGGATCGATCCGGTGCTCACCGGGGCCCTGCTCACCGCCCTGCGCGCCCGGGGGGTCACCGGCGAGGAACTGGCGGCGATGGCGGCGGTGCTGCGCGAGGCCTGCCCGCTGCCGGCCCCGCGGCCTTGCCTGCCGCTGGTGGATACCTGCGGCACCGGCGGCGACGGCGCCGGCAGCTTCAACATCTCCACCGCCACCGCCTTCGTGGCGGCGGCCTGCGGGGCCCACGTGGCCAAGCACGGCAACCGCAGCGCCAGCGGCAGCGTCGGCTCTTCCGACGTGCTGGAGACCCTGGGGGTCCGCCTCCAGGCGCCCCTGGCCCAGGTGGTGGAGGCGCTGCCCCATGCAGGGGTCACCTTCCTGTTCGCCCCGGGCTGGCATCCGGCCCTGGTGGGGCTCGCCCCCCTGCGGCGCACCCTCGGCATCCGCACGGTGTTCAACCTGCTCGGGCCGCTGGTGAACCCGCTCACCCCCGAATACCAGGTGCTTGGGGTGGCGCGCACCGAGCTGTTGGATCCGATGGCCGACGCCCTGCGCCGCCTCGGCCTGGTGCGGGCGGTGGTGGTGCATGGCCATGGCGGCCTCGACGAGGCCTCCCTCTCCGGGCCGAACGAGCTGAGGCTGGTGGAGAACCGGGAGGTGCGCACCGAGTTCGTCGACCCCTGGGATCTCGGCCTCACCCGGGCCGGCGCCGAGCAGCTGCGCGGCGGGGACGTGGCCACCAACGCCCGCATCCTCGAGCAGGTTCTGCGCGGTCAGGGCAGCGAGGCTCAGCGCGACGTGGTGGTGCTCAACACCGCCCTTGTGCTGTGGGCGGCCGGGCGGGTCGCGAGTGTGGCGGAGGGTCTGGGGCGGGCGGCGGAAGCCCTGGACTCCGGCGCCCCCTGGCGCCGCCTCGACATGCTGCGGGGAGCCCTGGCCGCCTCGGCTTCCGGCGACGCGGGAGGATGATCACCTCAGCCAAGGCCCCCCTGTGACCCCGTCCCCGACCACGCTGCCGGACCCCGCCCTGCTGGTGCTCGCCGACGGCACCGTGCTGCGCGGCCGGGCCTGCGGGGCCCGCGGCACCGCCCTTGGGGAGGTGGTGTTCAACACCGGGATGAGCGGCTACCAGGAGGTGATGACCGACCCCAGCTATGAGGGTCAGCTGGTCACCTTCACCTATCCAGAGCTGGGGAACACGGGCGTCAACAGCCAGGATCAGGAGGCCTCCCGGCCTCACGTGCGCGGGGTGATCGCGCGCCAGCTCTCCCCTTGCGCCAGCAGCTGGCGGGCGGAGGAGGAACTTGGGCGCTGGCTGCAGCGCCATGGGGTGGTGGGCATCCAGGGGGTGGACACGAGGGCGCTGGTGCGCCATCTGCGCGAAGGGGGCGCCATCAACGGCGCCATCAGCAGCGACGGCAGCTCACCCGCCGAACTGCTGGTGCGGGTGCGCCAGGCCCCCTCGATGGCGGGCCTGAATCTGGCGGAGCAGGTGAGCACACCGTCCAGCTACAGCTGGAGCAGCGTCTGCCCGGCCGGTTTCGATGCCCGGGTGCGCCATCAGCCCGATCAGCCCTACCGGGTGGTGGCGATCGACTTCGGCATCAAGCGGGCGATCCTCGAGCGGCTGGTGGCCCATGGCTGCGAGGTCACGGTGCTGCCGGCCGACAGCACGATCGAGCAGGTGCTGGCGCACCGGCCCGAGGGGGTGTTTCTCTCCAACGGTCCCGGCGATCCAGCGGCGGTGACCGCCGGCATCGCCCTGGCCCGCGATCTGCTGCAACGCCCCGATCTGCCGGTGTTCGGCATCTGCCTGGGCCACCAGATCCTGGGTCTGGCCCTGGGCGGCCGCAGCTTCAAGCTGGCCTACGGCCACCGGGGGTTGAACCACCCCTGCGGTTCCCCGGGAGAGGTGGAGATCACCAGCCAGAACCACGGCTTCGCCATCGACGCCGACAGCCTTCCCACCGAGCGGGTCGCCATCACCCACCTCAACCTCAACGACCGCACCGTGGCGGCCCTGGCCCTGCGCGATCAGCCGGTGTTCGCTGTGCAGTACCACCCGGAGGCCAGCCCCGGACCCCACGACGCCGACCACCATTTCGGCCGCTTCACGGCCCTGATGGAGGAGCGCCGCTGAACCTCGACCCGACGGCGACGTCGGCCCGGCGGTGACCACGATTCGTTGCGGATCTGACAGCCACCCCCGCCCTCTCTACACTCCACGCGACTGCCGACGAGGGTTCGAGCCATCACCGACCTGCAGCGACTGACCGTCTCCCTGCGTGGAGGCTGCGAACGTCAGGAGCAATGCCTGCTGTTCAGCTTCACCGGCCAGCTGGATGCCTACTCCGACAAGCAGTTCACCACCTTCATCACCGAGCACGAGAACGGGACCCCGCTCCCGCTGGTGATCGATCTGAGCAAGATCGAATTCATCGATTCCTCGGGGCTGGGGGCCCTGGTGCAGCTGGCCAAGCACTGCAACGACCGCGGCGCCCGCTTCGTGGTGGTGGGCAATGCCCGGGTGGTCCAGACGGTGAAGCTGGTGCGGCTCGAGGAGTTCCTGCACCTGCAGCCCGACCTGGCCACGGCCCTTGGCCACATCGCCGCCGCCTGAGCCCGGCGATCGTCCCTCCGCCTGGTTGGGGACCTGCCCCCTGCCGGATGCGGCAGGGGGCCCTGAGCCCGGCCCGCTCCAGCTGGCCTGGCTCGGTGATGCGGTGTGGGAATTGCACCAGCGCCTGCGCCACTGCCGCCAGGCCGGCCGCTCGCGGGATCTGCACCGGGCGGTGGTGGCGGAGGTGAAGGCCGCCGCCCAGGCGACCGCCCTGGCCCGCCTGGAGCCGCTGCTCAACGAGGGGGAGCGGGATCTGGTGCGGCGGGGCCGCAACCGGGCCGGCCGCGGACCGCGGCGTGGGGAAGCGGCCATCTATGGGCAGGCCACGGGATTTGAGACGATGCTGGGATGGCTCTTCCTTCGGGATCCCGCGCGTCTGGCCGAACTGCTGGACCAGCTCGAGTCGAGCCGACCGTTCTCACCGCCTCCCGACCATGAGCCCCCGTCCCGATCGCCGTCCTGATTCGAGGCCGGACCGCGGTCCCCGCCGTCCGGGTGGTCCATCCGGCAGCCGCCCCGGCCCCAGGGCGGGAGGGCGCCCCACGGGCCGCTTCGGCCCCCCGCGCCGGCGCGAGGGCGAGGAGGGCGGCGGCTGGCGCGAGCGGGAACCCGGCGGTGAGGGCCGTCCCAATGAACGGGGACCCAGTGATCGGGCTCCATCGGAGCGGGGTCCGACGGAGCGGGGCAGCTACGGGCGTCGGCCCTTTGAGAAACCCGCCTTCGGCGGCCGCTCCATCGATCGCCCTGGCGAGGAGCGCGGTGGCGCCGGCCGGGGGCCGGCCGATCGGCGCGGGCCCTCCCGGTTCGCCCCCTCCCGCTTCGGCCCTCCCCGCAACGGTGCCACCCGCACCGGCTCAGGCCGCTTCGGGGCCGGCGGCGCCGGTGCCGGCGAAGGTGATCGCTTCGGCGGCGGCCGCTTCCCGGCGTCCCGCGGCGGCGAGGGCCGCCGGGACGACCGGCCGGCCGGCCGCTTCCGGAGTGCGGATCGGCCAGGACCCCGGCCCTTCGCCCCCCGCGCTGGCGGCCGGCCTTCGTTCGCCGCGCCGCCGGCTCCCGCGCCCGGCTCCGGCGAGCGGGCCGGCAGCCAGAGCGGAGAGGGGGACTCCTTCGCCGGCGCCGCCCCCTCGGATCTGATCTGGGGCCGCCATTCCGCCCAGGCGGTGCTGGAGAGCGGCCGTCCGGTGCATCGCATCTGGTGCACCCCCGAGATGCGCTTCAGCCCCCGCTTCCTGCAACTGCTGCGGGAGGCGAAGTCCTCCGGCGTGCTGGTGGAGGAGGTGACCTGGGCGCGGCTGGGCCAGATCAGTGGCGGTGCCGTGCACCAGGGGATCGTGCTGCAGCCCGCCGCCGCCGAAACCCTCGATCTCCCCAGCCTGATCGAGGGCTGCCGGGGGGTGGGCGAAGCGCCCCTGCTGATCGCCGTTGACGGCCTCACCGATCCCCAGAACCTGGGGGCGATCGTGCGCAGCGCCGAGGCCCTCGGCGCCCACGGAATGGTGCTGCCCCAGCGGCGCAACGCCGGGCTCACGGGCTCGGTGGCGAAGGTGGCGGCCGGCGCCCTCGAGCACCTGCCGGTGGCCCGGGTGGTGAACCTCAACCGTTCGCTCGAAGCTCTCAGGGATGAGGGCTACCGGGTGGTGGGCCTGGCGGCCGAGGGCACGGTGAGCCTGGAGGAGGTGGATCTCTCCGGCCCGCTGGTGGTGGTGACCGGCTCGGAGGGCGACGGCCTCTCGATGCTCACCCGCCGCAACTGCGACCAGCTGGTGCGCATCCCTCTGCGGGGTTCCACCCCCAGCCTCAACGCCTCGGTGGCCACGGCCCTGCTGCTCTACGAGATCGCCCGTCGCGGCTGGATGCACGGCCTCACCGGCACGGCGCCGGCCCCGCGCCTGGTGCGGCCCTCGCTGCCCACGCCGGAGCCGATGCCGATGGAGGAGGAGGTGCCGCCCGGCGCCGAGCCGCCGCTCGAGGCTGCGGTGGTCGTGGCGGAGCCCGCCGGGAACCCTGTGGAGTCTCAGGTCGAGCCCCAACCTGAGCCCGAGCCCGAGCCCCAACCTGAGCTCGCGTCCGAGCCCGTTGCCGAAGCCGAATCCGAAGCCGTAACCGAAGCCGTAACCGAAGCCGCGGCTCCTGAGCTCTCAGAACCGCCGGCGGAAGCCAGCGAGGCTGGAACCCCAGCGGATTCGGCTTCAGCCCAGTCCTCAGCTGAACAGGCGCTCGACCTCTCACCCTGGGCCGCCGCCGTGGCCGGTGCCGACGCCTTCGAGAGCGACATCCGCCTCTGAGACCGAGCGCTCCGGCGATCGGATCCACACCCAGTGCCTCTCCGGTTCGCCCGCCGTTCAGAATGACCACCATCAACTCCCCGCGCCCATGAACCCCCTGCTCTGGCCCGCCCGCAGCGTTGCTAACGGGCTTGGACTGGCGTGGTGGGCGCGGGTGGAGACACGGTCGCCCGATGCCGTGTACTGGTTCGGGCCCTTCGTGCGGCGCCACACCCTGGACGCGGCCCTGCCGGCCTTCCTCGACGACCTGCGGGCCGAGGGACCGGCCTCTCTGGAGGTGAGCTCCCTGCAGACCCGCCGCGGCGAGCCCCTCACCGAGGCGCCCGGCCTGGGCGAGGTCGGCTGATAGCGTCGGCCCCAACCGGCAGACGGGTGGATGGGGATCGCCGAGTGGCGTGAGCGACTGCAGCGGGGGGAGGTGTCCGCCCGCGAACTCACCGATCAGCAGCTGGCGCGGATCGAGGCGGTGGAGCCCCAGGTGCACGCCTTCCTCGAGGTCACGGCCGATCGTGCCCGCGCCGATGCCGACCGGATCGACGCCGTCCGGGCCGCCGGCGAGCCCCTGCCCCCCCTGGCCGGGATCCCCCTGGCGATCAAGGACAACCTCTGCACCCGGGGCATCCGCACCACCTGCTCCAGCCGCATGCTGGAGAACTTCGTGCCGCCCTACGAATCCACCGTCACCGATCGCCTCTGGCAGGCGGGTGCGGTGCTGCTGGGCAAGACCAACCTCGACGAGTTCGCCATGGGCAGCTCGACCGAAACCTCGGCCTTCGGCCCGAGCCGCAATCCCTGGGACCCGGAGCGGGTGCCGGGGGGCAGTTCCGGCGGCAGCGCCGCTGCCGTGGCCGCCGGCGAGTGCCTGGCCTCCCTCGGCTCCGACACCGGCGGCTCGATCCGCCAGCCGGCTGCCTTCTGCGGCGTGGTGGGACTCAAGCCCACCTACGGGCGGGTGAGCCGCTGGGGCCTGGTGGCCTTCGCCAGCTCCCTCGACCAGGTGGGCCCCTTCACCACCTCGGTGGCCGATGCGGCCGAGCTGCTGCAGGTGATCGCCGGCGCCGACCCCCGCGACGCCACCTGCCTCACCGCCCCGGTGCCCGACTACCGCGCCGCCCTGGAGCAGCCGCTCAAGGGCCTGCGGGTGGGCCTGATCCGCGAGTGCTTCGAGGCCAAGGGGCTCGATCCCCAGGTGAAGGCGTCGGTGCTGGCCGCCGCCGACCAGCTGGCGGCCCTGGGCTGCGAACTGGTGCACGTGAGCTGCCCCCGCTTCGACGACGGCATCGCCACCTACTACGTGATCGCGCCGTCGGAAGCTTCAGCCAACCTGGCCCGCTACGACGGCGTGAAGTACGGCTACCGCAGCGAGGCGAGCGAGGGCAGCCAGGGGCTGGGGCTGGCGGCGATGACCGCCCGCAGCCGGGCCGAGGGCTTCGGGGCCGAGGTGCAGCGCCGCATCCTGATCGGCACCTACGCCCTCTCCGCCGGCTACGTCGACGCCTACTACCGCAAGGCCCAGCAGGTGCGCACCTTGATCCGGCGCGACTTCGACCGCGCCTTCGAGACGGTGGACGTGCTGCTCTCCCCCACCTCGCCCACCACCGCCTTCCGCTTCGGGGCCCACAGCGAGGATCCGCTGGCGATGTACCTGGCCGACCTGCTCACGATCCCGGCCAACCTGGCGGGCCTGCCGGCGATCAGCCTCCCCTGCGGCTTCGACGACCAGGGCCTGCCGATCGGCCTGCAGCTGATCACCGGGGTGCTCGAGGAGCCGCGGCTGCTGCAGGTGGCTCACCAGTACGAGCGGGCGGCCCGGGTGATGGCGTCCCGGCCCGCAGCGGCGCTGGTGCCCTGAGGCTGGGGGCCGCCGCCGGGTCTACACCACTGGTAGTGCTGAGCGAGGCTGCCTGGGCCGATCGGACGCTGAATCTTGCGTCGCCGCCCTAACCTGGGCCGATCAGGCCCACGGGCCTCCGCCGCCGCGCGCCTTGGCCTTCGTCCCCCTCCACAACCACAGCGACTACAGCCTGCTGGACGGCGCCAGCCAGCTGCCGGCGATGGTGGAGCGGGCCGTGGAGCTGGGCATGCCGGCCCTGGCCCTCACCGATCACGGCGTGATGTACGGGGCGATCGAGCTGCTGAAGCTGTGCACCAAGGCCGGCATCAAACCGATCATTGGCAACGAGATGTATGTGATCAACGGCTCGATCGACGATCCGCAGCCGAAGAAAGAGCGCCGCTACCACCTGGTGGTACTGGCCAGGAACGCCACCGGCTACCGCAACCTGGTGAAGCTCACCAGCATCAGCCACCTGCGCGGCATGCGCGGCCGCGGCATCTTCGCCCGGGCCTGCATCGATAAGGCCCTGCTGCGCCAGTACAGCGAGGGGCTGATCGTGGCCACCGCCTGCCTCGGCGGCGAGATCCCCCAGGCGATCCTGCGGGGGCGCCCCGAGGTGGCCCGCGAGGTGGCGTCCTGGTATCGGGAGGTTTTCGGCGACGACTTCTACCTCGAGATCCAGGACCACGGCGGTCTGGAAGACCGGATCGTGAACGTGGAGATCGCCCGCATCGGCGCCGAGCTGGGCATCCCCCTGATCGCCACCAACGATGCCCACTACCTCACCAAGAACGATGTGGAGGCCCACGACGCGCTGCTGTGCGTGCTCACCGGCAAGCTGATCAGCGACGAGAAGCGGCTGCGCTACACCGGCACCGAATACATCAAGAGCGAGCAGGAGATGCTCGGCCTGTTCGCCGATCACCTGCCGGCGGAGGTGATCTCCGAGGCGGTGGCCAACACGGTGCGGGTGGCCGAGAAGGTGGAGGACTACGACATCCTCGGCCGCTACCAGATGCCCCGCTTCCCGATCCCCGAGGGCCACACGCCGGTGAGTTACCTGCGCGAGGTGACCGAGCAGGGGCTGAGGGGGCGGCTGGAGCTGCCGGAGGGGGCGCCGATCGAGGGGGAGTACGGCGAGCGGATGGTGTTCGAGCTGGAAGTGATGGAGCAGATGGGCTTCCCCACTTACTTCCTGGTGGTGTGGGACTACATCCGCTTCGCCCGCGAGAACGGCATCCCGGTGGGGCCGGGGCGGGGATCGGCGGCGGGGTCGGTGGTGGCCTATGCCCTGGGCATCACCAACATCGATCCGGTGCGCCATGGCCTGCTGTTCGAGCGCTTCCTCAATCCGGAACGCAAGTCGATGCCGGACATCGACACCGACTTCTGCATCGAGCGCCGCGGCGAGGTGATCGACTACGTGACCCAGCGCTACGGCGAGGACAAGGTGGCCCAGATCATCACCTTCAACCGCATGACCTCCAAAGCGGTGCTGAAGGATGTAGCGCGGGTGCTCGACATCCCCTACGGCGAGGCCGACCGGCTGGCGAAGCTGATCCCGGTGGTGCGCGGCAAGCCGGCGAAGCTGAAGGAGATGATCGGCGAGGAGTCGCCCGTCCCTGAGTTCCGCGAGAAATACCAGAAC
>JBJTUJ010000251.1:0-6793 GCA_046080685.1 Cyanobium sp.
CGATGGCGTCCACGTGCTCGCAGCCGCCGTAATAGCGCTTGTGCGGCAGGCCTTCGGCGTACTTGTTGGTGAGCACCGAGCCCTGGGCCTCCATCACGGCGCGGGAGGCGAAGTTCTCGCTGGCGATCAGCTCCAGATGGATCTGCTGACGTTCGAGCTCCCGGCCGATCAGGGCGGCGATGGCGGGATCGCTGCTGGCCAGCGTTGCGTCGATGGAATCCGCCATGGGGAGCTGTGCGGGGATAGCCGATCGTAGGCAACGCCAGAGCATGGAGCCAGGCAAGAAAAAAGGGGCCGATGGCCCCGGAAAGAAACGCGCCTGGAGAGATTCGAACTCCCGACCCTCTGATCCGTAGTCAGATGCTCTAATCCGCTGAGCTACAAGCGCCTGGTGCATGCCGTACGCAGTGTGCGTTGGTTGCGAGCCGGAGCTCACTCCCATGTTCGGCTTTACCATTCTCACCGCACGGGGGGCCCATCCGTCAACCACCGGCCCAGGGCGGGGGAGGGCATGATCGGAGCCGAACCCGCGCCGTTCCCCATGCCGATCCGCTGGTACGGCCCTGCCGACCCCACCGATCCCACCTACCGGCACTTCGATCGGATCGTCAATCTCACCCTGCACGCCGCGCTGTTCTCCGCGATCAACAGCGGCCTTTGGGTGATTCAGGGCATCCGCCATCCCTGGCCTCACCTGGAGCGTCTCACCCTGGCCTGGGCCGTGGTGCTGCTGATCCATGGCAGCGTGGTGGTTCTGCTCCGGCCCCGGCCGGATTCGCCGACCTCGCCATGACCCTCGCCGCTCACGATCTCGAGGAACTCACCCGTTCCCTCGGCGAGCGCCTCTACCTCGACATCGCCGGCTGGCACCTCTATCTCGGCGACGCCAAGCTGGCCGAGACCCTGGCGGTGGAATGCGCCGGCCGGCTGGACCAGGGCGCGGCCGTGGCCGCCCGGCAGGCCCTGGAGGCGGTGCAGGTGCCGATCGGGGGTGGCGCCACCCGGCTGCCCCTGGCCCGGCTGATCCCTGCGGGGCAGCTGCGGGATCTGGAGGAAGCGCTGGAGCCGTTCTGCTGAGACTGGCTGCCGATAGGGTACCGGTCGTTGCGGTGGGCCCGTGCTTATCGTTGAGGTCACCAACGCCCGAGACGTGGTCCGGCAACGCATCGGTCGCCTGGGGGGTCGCCTGATCGGCAAGGTGGTGGATGCCGAGGCCCAGGTGGAGAAGGCCCTGATCCAGGAACTCGAAACGGCCTTCCGCGAATTCGGCATCGAGGCCCGCATCTTCTCGGTGGATGGGCCAGCGATGCTCGGCCGCTCCCACCTCGAAGTCCCCGTGCACGTGCGCGAGGAGCGGGAGATCCGGCTGAGCTGAGGGCTCAGGCGCTTCCCGGCAACCGACGCTGCAGGGTCGCGAGCACTTCCCTGGCTTCTGGGACCCCCGCCAGCGAGGCCCCCAGGCCGTAGACGGCCGTCCCCATGGCGCTGGCCAGACCGCAGCGGAGCAGCAGACCCAGCAGACCGGGTGGCCAGGCCACCCGATCCGCCACGACCCAGGCCGCAGCGGCCCCCAGCACGGCCGCCACCAGCAGGAGCCCGGTATCCCTGGCCCAGTTGCGCAGCGGCAGGACCCCGAGCTTGGTTTGCAGGGCGAGCAAAAGCCCGATCGTGGTGATCAGGTTGACCGCCACGGTGGCCAGCACCAGCCCGGCCGCACCGGCATTGAGCATCGGCAGTTGCAGGCCCCAGCCCGGGGTCGGTCCGCCGGTGAAGGCCCAGCAGAACACGGCATTGAGACCGATTCCCGCCACCGACCAGCGGAACGGGGTGTTGGCATCGCCGAGGGCATAGAACACCCGCACCAGCACATCCCTGGCCAGGTAGGCCGGCATGCCGAGGCCATAGGCCATCAGCAGCTGACCCACAAGATCGGCGGCGCTGTGGTCGAAGGCTCCGCGCTGGTAGATCAGGGCCACGATCGGCCCCGCCAGAGCCACCATCAGCGCCCCCAGGGGCAGCATGCTGGCGGTGGAGAGCATCAGACCCTGGCGGATGCGGGACACCAGCTCGGGCCGATCCTCGGGAGCTGTGAGCCTGGAGTACACGGGCAGGAGCGGCACCAGCAGGGCATTGGAGATCAGCCCCAGCGGCGTCTGGACCAGCAGGTTGGCGTAGCCCAGGCCGGCCGCCGCCGCCGGCATTGCCGAGGCGAAGAACAGCGACACGAACACATTGATCTGGAGCATGCCCGACGAGAGGGTGGCCGGACCCATCACCTTCAGCACCTCCCGCACGCCGGAGTCGCGCCAGTCCCACACCAGCTTCAGCTTGTTCAGCCCCTCTTTGGAGAGGGCCGGCAACTGGATCAGCCACTGCAGGATCGCGCCCACCGTGGTGCTGGCCGCCAGCACGATGCCCCCCACGACCGCGGCGGAAGGCTGGGTGATGCGGCTGCCCAGTTCCCACCAGAGCAGGCCGATGCCGCCGATCACCGCCACGCTGGAGAGCAGCGGGCTCACGGAGGGCAGCCAATACACATCGGCGGCATTCAGGGCCCCGAAGCCCAACCCGATCAGGCCGGCGAACAAAGCCATCGGCGCCATCCAGCGCAGCTGCAGCACGGCGATGCGGTGGCGTTCCGCATCAAGGGCCGGTCCCACCAGGTCGATCAGCGGATCGGCGAACAGCACCAGCAGGACGGTCACGGCGACCAGGCCCGCCCCCACGATCGTGTTGATCGCCGCCAGCACATGGGCGCTCTCCTCGCGGGGGCGCCGGGCCAGCACGCTCACCATGGCGCTGTGGAACGGGCCGTTGATGCCGCCGAGCAGGATCAGCAGGAAGCCCGGCAGCACGTAGGCGTAGTTGTAGGCGTCGTAGGCGGCACCAACCCCGAAGGCAGCGGCGATCACCTGCTGGCGCACCAGACCCGCCACCTTGCTCAGGGCGGTGGCGACGGCCACGATCAGCGCAATGCGCCGCAGGGAGCGGGCCTGCGGCTTCGCCGGGGAATTCGCCATCGGGCGGGGCGCTGGGCCGATCGGAACGCACGGCAGTATGGCCGCCGCCGCCGCCCCAGACCCGTGAGCTCCCGCCCCCTGCGTGCGGTCCCCACCGACCCGGTCACCGTGCTGCCGGCCGGAACGCTGGTGGAGGGCGTGCTGCAGCGCCGCTACAAGCGGTTCCTGGCGGACGTGGAGCTGGCCGACGGCACGGTGGTCACGGCCCATTGCGCCAACA
Source organism: Cyanobium sp. (assembly GCA_046080685.1). Lineage (GTDB taxonomy): Bacteria > Cyanobacteriota > Cyanobacteriia > PCC-6307 > Cyanobiaceae > Cyanobium. The sequence goes on from JBJTUJ010000251.1 coordinate 3,241, forward strand.
CCGGCCCGATGACGGGAGTGCTGCACCCGGGCGGCAGGGTGCGGCTGCGCCACAGCCCCTCCCCCACCCGCAAGCTGGCCTGGACCTGGGCGCAGGCCGAGGTGCCCGGAGCCAACGGAGCAGCGGTATGGGTGGGGGTGGACACCTCCCTGCCCAACCGGCTGGTGCGGGCCACGATCGAGGCCGGCTGCCTCGAGCCCTGGCTGGGGCCAATTGGCAGCATCAGGGCGGAGGTTCCCTACGGGATGGATCGCCGCAGCCGCATCGACCTGCTGCTCACCCCGGCGGAGGGGGCCGCGGATCCGCGGCCGATCTGGCTGGAGGTGAAGAACACCACCTGGACCCAGGGCAGCCTGGCCCTGTTCCCGGACACCGTCACGGAACGGGGCCAGAAGCACCTCGAGGAACTCACCGCCCTGGTGCCCGGGGCCCGGGCCGTTCTGCTCCCCTGCCTCAGTCGGGGGGATGTGGACCGCTTCGCCCCCGGCGACGCGGCCGATCCGCGCTATGGCGAGCTGTTCCGCGCCGCCCGGGCCGTTGGGGTGGAGGTGCTGCCGTGCCGCTTCAGCTTCGACACGGGCGCGGTGCAGTGGCTCGGAGTGGCGGAGGTGCTGGATCGCCCGCCCGCCGCCGGGGCCCCATAGAGTCGGCCCAGACGGAAGCTGCTGCCGTGGATACTCGGGCCTTCAAGCGCTCCCTGCACCATTCGGAGCGCTACAACCGCCGCGGCTTCGGCCTCGGCGACGAGGTGGCCGGCAGCCTGCAGACGGCTTACCAGAGCGACCTGGTCGCCAGCCTGCGCACCAACGGCTACGAGCTGCGCGAAGGGCGGCTGACAGTGCGGCTGGCGGAGGCCTTCGGCTTCTGCTGGGGGGTGGAGCGGGCGGTGGCCATGGCCTACGAGACCCGCCGCCACTACCCGAGCGAGCGGATCTGGATCACCAACGAGATCATCCACAACCCCTCGGTGAACGCCCATCTGCGCGAGATGGACGTGCGCTTCATCCCCGTGGATGGTGGCGTGAAGGACTTCTCCGAGGTGGCCGGCGGCGATGTGGTGATCCTGCCGGCCTTCGGGGCCACCGTGCAGGAGATGCAGCTGCTCAACGAGCGCGGCTGCCACATCGTCGACACCACCTGCCCCTGGGTGTCGAAGGTGTGGAACACCGTGGAGAAGCACAAGAAGCAGGCCTTCACGTCGATCATCCACGGCAAGGTGAAGCACGAGGAAACCCTCGCCACCAGCTCGTTCGCGGGCACCTATCTGGTGGTGCTGGATCTGCCGAAGCCCAGATGGTCTGCGACTACATCCTCGGCACGGGCGACCGCGAGAGCTTCATCGCCCATTTCGCCAAGGCCAGCTCCCCCGGCTTCGACCCCGACCGCGACCTGCTTCGGCTGGGCGTGGCCAACCAGACCACCATGCTCAAGAGTGAGACCGAGGAGATCGGCCGGATGTTCGAGCGCACGATGCTGCAGCGCTTCGGACCGACCGAGCTGAACGAGCACTTCCTTGCCTTCAACACGATCTGCGACGCCACCCAGGAGCGCCAGGACGCGATGTTTTCGCTGGTGGACGAACCCCTCGACCTGCTGGTGGTGATCGGCGGGTACAACTCCTCCAACACCACGCACCTGCAGGAGATCGCGGTGAGCCGCGGCATCCGCTCCTTCCACATCGACACACCGGAGCGCATCGGACCCGGAAACCGGATCGAGCACAAGCCCCTGGGGGCGGAACTGGTGGTGGAGGAGCCGTTCCTGCCGGAGGGTCCGATCCGGGTGGGCATCACCTCAGGCGCCTCCACACCGGATCGGGTGGTGGAAGACGTGATCCGGCTGATGATCGAGCTGAGCAGCGGCTGACCCAGGCTCCGGCGCTGGCACACCCCATCCGGGGGAGGGGTGTCACAGCTTTAGATTTCCCACTGAATCGATCGCCTTACCCAGGGCGGTGGAGCCTGGTCCCATCAGGCGCGATGATCGTCGGAGGAGTTCCGTCGTTGCCGCATCCGGTCTCACTCCCCGTTTTCCCCCGCCGTTCCCCCGCACTGACCCCCAGCAGCCCGACGACGGAGGAGCCGACGACCGTGCTTCGCCACAGCGACGATCCGCGCGTTCGGCGCTACTTCAGCCATTTCTCCGACCTGATGGAGATGCGGGCCCCCGCGCCGGTGGTGGCCTCCTATCTCGACCGTCACGAGGGCTGGTTCCGGCGCTGTGCCGCGCCGATGGCCGTGAACCCCCTGGGCAGCGACGGTTACGTGCTCACCCTCGGCCGGTTCGGCAACTTCGGCTTCGAGGTGGAGCCCACCATCGGCCTCGAGCTGCTGCCGGAGCAGGAGGGGGTGTACCGGATCGCCACGGTGCCCGTGCCCGAGGCCGACCTCAGCCTGCAGGAGCTCTACGACGTGGTCTTCAACGCCTCCCTGAGGCTCGATGAGGCGGCCGGGCCCGGGGAGCAGACCGAGGAGATCTCCCACGAGGAGGTGGACCGGATGATGGCCCACACCCTGGTGCGCTGGGAGCTGGATCTGGCGGTCTGGATCCGGCTGCCGGGGATGATCACCCTGTTGCCGGAAGGCCTGGTGCAGACAAGCGGCGACAGGCTGCTCCGCCAGATCGTGCGTCAGATTTCCAGGCGCCTCACCTGGAAAGTGCAGGAGGACTTCCACGCCAGCCACGGCATCCCCTGTCCCCCCCGGCGTCGGGCCCGCTTCTGAGGCCTGTCCGGGAGGGAGGTTGGGGAGGGCCGGATCCTCAGCCGCCGGTGAGGATCTTGTTCACGATCTGCATGCCGGAGACGGCCTGCCAGAGGAACAGGGTCATCAGCGACATGTTCAGGCCCACATGCACCTTGCGCGCCACCAGGTTGCCCTGCTGCATCAGGGGCGAGAGGGAGGCGGCCACGGCCACCAGGGCCGTCATGGCCAGGCCCACCAACAGGTGCGGACCCACGAACAGCTTGCCGTTGTTGGCCCAGGTCACCGCCAGGCCGCCGATGAAGCCCAGCACCATCACGGCCAGCACCCCGCTGCCGAAGAGGTAGTGGCGGCGGGCGAACTGGCCCTTGATCAGTTCCTTGCGGGTCTCGGCATCGGCGGTGCGCGTCTTCTTGGCCTTGATGCCGAGCACCATGGCGTAGGCCGAGAGGCCCAGCAGCACCCACATCAGCAGGGGGTGCACAAAGCTCAGCGCAAGGGGAAGGGGGAAGGGGGCGGCTTCGGCCATGGGGGGACGACAGGGTGCCGGGCCGGGGCCGCGGCGGGCGCTGCGAAGCTACAACCGGCTCGGCGCTTCAGTGGAGGAAGTGCCGGCGGCCGGTGACCACCATCGCCAGCCCCAGCTCGTCGCAGGCACGGATCGAATCGGCATCCCGCACGCTGCCGCCCGGGTGGATCACGGCGGTGATGCCGTGGCTCGCGGCCAGCCGCACCGTGTCGTCGAAGGGGAAGAACCCGTCGCTGGCCAGAACGGCCCCTCGGGCGGCCTCGCCCGCGGCGGCCAGGGCCAGCTGGGCCGAGCCGACCCGGTTGGTCTGGCCGGCGCCGAT
>JBJTUJ010000252.1:0-5845 GCA_046080685.1 Cyanobium sp.
GCTGGAGCACACGATGACGCTGCAGGGAGCCCTGCGCCTGCTGCACCTTCCCACCGATCCCGGCCAGCGGCTCACCCTGGCCCAGATCCGCGAGGCCTACCGCCAGATGGCGCTCAGCCACCATCCCGATTCCGGCGGCTCGGAGGAGGCCATGCGGCGGGTGAACGAGGCCTACCAGCTGCTGAAGGAGCTGTACCGGCAGAAGGAACGCAACCCCTGATCAGTCATCTCGCTCGCGCCTCGCCCTGAGACCCGTTCCGAGTCGCAGATGCGAGCTATGAGACGTCCTGGTTCTGCGTTGATCATCCGCTTTGCCTCCCTGGGCGTGTGTCGTGAGGGCCGGCACCCGGCGCGGGATCGCTGGCGAAAGGCAGCCCGATTCAACATCCCAGAGCAGGCATCCATAGGTCTCAAACGCGGCACGAAACGGGACTCGAATGCATTCCCATCTGCGATGGGCGAGAACAGCAAAAACGGGAAATTCTCGTGATTTCAGCTGTGAGTGGGTAACCCCCTCTGGGTGCCTGGTGCCAGCCCACCTCAGGAGTGGGGTGATTGATCGGTTTCGCTGCTGTGGACGTTCGCAATACCTGGGAACGCAGTCCCCACCAGGGCTGTCCAAGCCGTTCGATGGACGTGTCCAGAGTCCAGTCGCATACGTGAGTCCCCTTGTCTCAAAGGGGTCTGATGCAGCTGCGTACCTGTTTTAGACACAGGTACTCAGCCCGCATGGTCCATGACGGCCGGGTGGAGGAGCGGTCCGGGGTGCTGGTCGAGCGCCATGGCGACGTCCGCCACATCCATCTTTGCGACGCACATGTCTCACCTGAGAGTTTTACCGCGACCAGTACCGCGTCTCGAATGCGACGAGTGAATCCGACGACTGAATCCGACTGCTGCCAGTTTCGTCGGTCGAGAACGGCTGCAGCTCCTCGAAGGCGAAGGCGAAGGCGGCCTGCCTGCTCCATCAGCGCTTGCAGCCCTCGAACCCGACCGGAACTGGAAGTTCAACCTGGTAGACCATGTATCTCATTCGCGACACACATCAGGTCCCGAGCTTCCACGCATACGAGATGTCCGAGATGCATCAATCGTCCTGCTCCACCGCCCCCTCCGCGCCAGTTCACCGCCATGAACACTCGGACGATCTGGCCGATCGGGTTGCGGTACCCGACCCATCGGCCTGCACTGGCTGATTGCCACCTCCGTCGCCGGAGCTATCCCTGCTCGTCGAACGAGAACGCCGCCTGACTGCTGCATCAGTGCATCCACCCCTCGAACCCGAGCGGAGCCGCAGATAAGGTGGCGTACGCATCCCACATAGGACGCATTATGAGTCTCGAGACACTTCTCAGCAGAGAATCCTGAGACGAGTCAGTCAATCTGTTCCATCGCCCATCTGCCACAACGGCTTGATGCCAGCAGAAAAACCCGACCACCTGGGGTGAGCGGGTCATGGGCTCGGTGCATCGGGCTGAGCAATGCAGCGGGCTGTCTCAGGTGGTGGTCTGCATCCCCTGGATCAGGTAATCGAAGTAGGGCGCTGCCAGGGCCGCCTGGTCGCCGCCGAGCAGGGCGAGGGAGGCCTCCTTGAGGCTGCGCATGGCCTCCACCATGCCGGGCATCGGCACGCCGAGGCTGTTGTACATCTCGCGGGCACCCACCAGGCCGATCTGCTGGATCATCTCGGTGCTGCCGGCCAGCACCCCATAGGTGACCAGCCGCAGATACCAGCTGAAGTCACGGAGGCACTGGGCCCGCTGCTTCTGGCCGAAGGCGTTGCCGCCGGGGGCGACGTAGTCGGGCTTGCGGGTGAACAGCTGCTTGGCGGCCTCATCGACGATCTTCTTTTCGTTGTCGGTGAGGGCCCTCACAACCGACAGGCGACGAGAACCCCCACTGAGGAACTCCACCATCGAGCGCAGCTCGCCACCGGTGGGATACCGCAGCTGATCATCGGCCTGGAGGATCAGATCGCGAACGACGCTCATGGAAGCGACCACAGACGGCGCCATCCTATCGAGCTTCTCCGGGCAACACCTGCCGCCCCCGGCCAAGGTGTAACGCCCCTTTGCACGATCCCCACGGGCGATAGGGTCCGGGGTAGGCGGCGGAACGTGGATGGCGGCAGTGGGTGAACGGGTTGATCTGCGGATCGACGACCTCAGCCATGACGGGCGGGGGATCGGCCGTATCGACGGCCAGGTGGTGTTGGTGGCCGGTGGTCTGCCGGGCGATCAGCTGCGGGTGCGCCTCAACCGGCGCGCCCGCGGCCACTGGCACGGGGACTTCCTGGCGGTCGCCGAGCCCTCCCCCCAGCGGCGCCGTGCGCCTTGCATTCTTGCGGATCACTGCGGCGGCTGCAGCCTGCAGGCCTTCGACGACGGCGCCGAGGCGACCTGGAAGCAGGCCACGGTGGCCGCCGCCCTGCAGCGCATCGCTGGACTGGATCCGGGGCTGATGCGGCCCTTCGCTCCTTCCGATCCCGCCCTGGGTACCCGCAACCGCGCCCTGATCCCGCTCGAGCGCACCGAGGAGGGCGTGCTGCGGGCCGGCTATTACCGCCGCGGCACCCACCAGATCGTGAACATGAACCAGTGCCCGGTGCTCGATCCGAGGATCGATCGGCTCATCCAGCCGATCAAGTCGGATCTGGAGGCCAGCGGCTGGCCGGTGGACCGGCATGGCCTCAGCGGCGGCCTGCGCCATCTCGGGCTGCGGGTGGGGCAGCACAGCGGTGAGGTGCTGATCACCCTGATCGCCAGCCAGCGGGACCTGCCGGGGCTGGAAGAACTGGCCCAGGAGTGGTTCTCCCGCTGGGACGAGGTGGTGGGAGTGGGCCTCAACCTGCAGCCGGAAGCCACCAACCAGCTGATGGGAGCCCGCACCGACACGCTTGTGGGCCGCGGCTGGCTGAACGAATCCTTCGCCGGACTGGAGGTCCGCATCGCCGCTGACACCTTCTTCCAGGTGCACACCCAGCAGGCGGAGCGGGTGGTGCCCTGGCTGATCGAGGCCTTCGGCGGGGCCGACGGCCGGCTGGTGGATGCCTACTGCGGCATCGGCACCTATTCCCTGCCCCTGGCCGCCGCCGGCTGGCGGGTGCAGGGGGTGGAGCAGCATCCGGGCGCGGTGGACCTGGCCCGCCACAACGCCGCCGCCAATGGCCTGGCGGACCGGGCCGGCTTCGAATGCCACGACGTGGCCGAGGTGCTGGCCGAACGGCTGAGTGACGCCACCGCCCTATTCGTGGACCCGCCCCGCAAGGGACTCGATGCCGGCACGGTGGAAGCGATCCTCGCGGGCCGTCCCCAGCGCCTGGCCTACCTCAGCTGTGATCCGGCCACCCTCGCCCGCGATCTGGGGCGCCTCTGCGCCGACGGCGTCTACGAGCTGCGCTGGGTTCAGGCCCTGGATCTGTTCCCCAACACGAGCCACGTGGAGACCCTGGCGGTGCTTAGCTGCGCAGCTGGGCCTTGAACTGCTTCTCCAGCGCCTGCCGCACCTTCTGGTGGGCCCACTCCACCACCTCATCGGTGAGGGTGCGGGCGGGGTCGCGGTAGCGCAGGCGGAAGGCCTGGCTGCAGAAGCCCTCGCCCACCTGGCTGCCCTCGAAGCGATCCACCAGCTCGGCCTGCTCCAGCAGCGGCTTGCCGGCCTTGCGGATGGCGCTCAGCAGGCTGGCGGCACTCACGCTGCTGGGCACCGCCAGGGCCAGGTCCCGCTCGGAGGCAGGCACCGTGGGGAAGGGGGCGAAGGCGGGCTGCCAGCGGTTGCGACGGGTGGCGGCCGCCAGCAGGGGGGGCAGGTCGAGCTGGAACAGGTAGGTGGCCGCCGGCAGATCCAGCTCCTCCGCCAGGGCGGGATGGAGCTGGCCGAACCAGCCGGCCGGCCGGCCTTCGATCGCCAGTTCCGCTGCCCGACCGGGATGGAGCAGCGAGTTGGCTGTTGAAGGCCGATCCTCCACCGGCAGTCGCAGGGGATCGAGGGCGGCCTGCAGCACCCCCCGGGCCTCGTAGTAGTCGGGATGGCGGGGCTTGCCGCTGCTGGTCCAGCGCTCGCCGCGGCGTTCGCCGCAGATCACCCCCACCAGCAGCGGGCGCTCCACGGGGGCGCCTCCTTCACTGGCGGCCTGGAACACATGCCCGATCTCGAAGCCCCAGAAGCCCGGCTGCGACGCCTGCAGGTTGCGGCGGGCCGCCTGCAGCAGTTCCTCGTGCAGGCTGTCGCGCAGGTGGCCGTAGTCCGCCAGCAGGGGGTTGGCCAGGGGCACCCGCCCTTCCCCCCACTCCACCAGCGAGAAGTGGCAGGTCTCCTGCAGGCCCGCCGCGCACAGCCCGCGGCGCAGCCGCCGCTCGGCCTGCTGGGCCGGCTCCAGGCCCCCGGGCACGAGGGGGTCGGGCAGGTGGGCGGCGAAGTGGTCGTAGCCCACCAGGCGCGCCACCTCCTCGATCAGATCCACCTCACGCTGCAGATCCATCGCCCGCGAGGGGGGCACGGTGACCCGCCAGCCCTCGATCTCCTCGTCGCTCTCCAGCCCGCAGCCCAGGGCCTCGAGGGTGGCCACGATCCGCTCGTCGGCGAGATCCTGCTCTTCGCCGTCCACCACCACCGGGCCCAGCAGGTTGTGGAGAGCATCGCGGCGCAGGGGCAGGGGTTCGCGGCCCGCGCCCGGGCGCTGATGGGCCCAGCGGCCCTCGACCCGCGCGCCGGCCAGCTCCACCAGCAGGGCCACGGCCCGATCCGAAGCGGCCAGGGTGGCCTCCAGCGGCAACCCCTTCTCGAAGCGGCTGCTGGCTTCGGTGCGCAGGGCCACGCTGCGGGCGGAACGGCGGACGGCCTGGGGGGCGAACACGGCAGCCTCCAACCAGATCGCCGTGGTGGCCTCGCTCACCGCCTCGCCCTGACCCCCGATCACGCCGGCCAGGGCGATCGGCTGGTCGGCGTAGGTGACCACCAGCGCCTCCTGATCAAGCGTGCGCTCCTCGCCATCGAGCGTGGTGAGACGTTCGCCGGCGTGGGCCTGGCGCAGACCGAGACGGGCGGGATCGGCGCCACCGCCGCCGAGGAGGGCGAGAGCCTGCCGATCGAAGGCGTGCAGCGGCTGGCCCGTTTCCAGCATCACGAGATTGGTGATGTCCACCACGTTGTTGATGGACCGCACGCCGGCCCGCTCCAGCCGCTGCCGCAGCCAGGGGGGGGAGGGGGCCACGCTCAGGCCGCTCAGAGCGGTGATGCTGAACAGGCCGCCCGCCTCGATCACCTGCCGGGATTCTGGGGTCACCTCCAGGGGCGCGGCCGGCGCGGCCTCGCTCACCGCGGCGAAGCGGGTGCGGCCGCCGCTGAGGGCCGCCACCTCGCGGGCGATGCCCTGCATCGAGAGCCCATCAGGGCGGTTGGCGGTAATCGCCAGCTCCAGCACCTGATCATCCAGCCCGAAGCTGGGCCCCACCGGGGTGCCGGCAGCCGGCACCGCCTCCAGCAGCTCGTCGAGGATGGCGATGCCCTCGGAACTTTCCGCGAGTCCGAGTTCCTGCAGCGAGCAGATCATGCCGCTGCTGGCCACGCCGCGCAGCTCGGCCGGTTTGATCGTGAGGCCCACCGCCGGCAGGGTGGTGCCCACCAGCGCCACAGGCACGTGGATGCCCGCCTTCACGTTCGCGGCGCCGCAGACGATCTGCAGGGGCTCGGCCGCCCCCACGTTCACTGTGCAGACGCTGAGCTTGTCGGCATCGGGATGGGGATCGCGCTGCTCCACGACGCCCACCACCACCCCGGCGGCGCGGGCCGAGAGATCCTCGATCGCCTCCACCTCGAAACCGGCGATCGACAGCCGCTCCGCCAG
>JBJTUJ010000253.1:0-12769 GCA_046080685.1 Cyanobium sp.
TGGCTCCAGCGGGCTTCGGCCGGCACCCAGAACACGTTCTCGGCCTTGTATTCGTCCGGATCCTCTGGGTTGGCGCCTTCGTAGTCGCCCTCACCTTGCAGCAGCTTGGCGCGGTGGTCTTCAAAGCTGCCTGCGATGTACTTGAGAAAAATCAGGCCGAGCACCACTTGCTTGTACTCGGCCGCGTCCATGTTGTTGCGCAGCTTGTCGGCCGTGAGCCAGAGCTTGGCCTCGAAGCCCAGGTTGGCGGTGCCATTGCCGGCAGAGCTGGCCCTCGCCTTGCGGGGGGCTTTTGCTGGTGCGGCTGCAGGCGCCACCGGCTCGGCGCCCACCAGCGACACCGAATCGCTGCGGCCCCGGCCGCGCACCACGATTCCCTTGCTCACCAGTTCCGCCTTCACCTCCTCGTAGAGGGCTACCTCCCAGCCGAGCGCCTCGCGCAGGGCGGGGTTCCTGGCGGGGCTGCCGGCTTTCTCCAGGGCTTCGAGGAAGTCGTCCAGTTGCTCCTGATCGGGCATCTGGGGATCAGGTGGGCTGTGCTGAGTCTGCCTGCGGTGCTCGCGTTTTGGGTTTCTCCAGGCACCCCGGTGGACCCGTGGGGGCCACAGACTCCTACCCGCCCGTGACCTGAGCGATCAGGCGGGCTTGGGCGAAGCCGGCGCCATTCAGTGCCTCCAGTGCCCCGGCGACCCGCTCCATCGGCAGCGCCGCCAGCAGGGGCCCGCAGGTCTGGGGGTCGATCAGCAGCGCCCGCCGAGCGCCCACGAACTCCGCGCCTTCCTCAAGCTGCACGGGCCCATCCAGCAGCGCCAGGGCCTCCGCGTTCGCGGGTGCCAGGGTGCTGGCGAACCCCCGCTCCAGCAGCTCCAGGGCCCCTCCCATCGCCGGGATGGCCGCCGTGTCGAGCCGCACCCGGGTGGTGGGGGCCGAGCCCGCCAGCATCTCGCCGAGATGGCCCAGCAGGCCGAAGCCGGTCACGTCGGTGCAGGCCCGGCAGCCGTGGGCGGCCAGCAGGGCCACCAGCGGCGCCTGGCTGCCCTCCATCACCGCCAGGGCGGCGTCGATCCACTCCGGCCGGGCCTCCCCGGCCATGGCGGCGGCGAACAGCACGCCGCTGCCGATCGGGCGGGTGAGCACCAACCCGTCCCCCGGCCGCAGGGGTCCCTTCGGCCAGAACCGTTCGGACGGTGCCCGCCCCACCACCGTGAGGGCGAGGGCCAGACCGGCGCCGTCGCGGCCCTCGAGCGTGTGGCCGCCGATCAGAGCCGCCCCCAGCGGATCCAGCACCGCCCGCACCCCCGCCAGGGTCTGCAGCAGCAGCTCCTCCTGCAGCGGCGCCGCCGCCTCGGGGATCGTCACCAGCGCCTGCACGCTCTCCACCTCCGCCCCGCAGGCCCACAGGTCGCTGCAGGCGTGCAGGGTGGTGAGGCGCGCGTTCTGCCAGGGATCCTCGAGCAGCGCCGGGAAGCCATCCACGCTCTGCAGCAGCCGCTCCCCCGCCGCCGTGGTGGTGAGCACGGCCGCATCCTCGGCCTCGGGCGGCGGCTGCAGAGGATCAAGGCGCGCCAGGGCCCGGCGCAGCGGATCGGCGGCCAGCTTGGCGGCACAGCCCCGGCAGGCCATCGCCGGGGCCCCGGGCCCGGGGGCCATGGGCCCCGACACCATCGCCTCCAGATCCTGGAAGCGGGCGATGAACCGCCGATCGATCGCCTCCTTCCAGCGCCACAGCCAGCGGCTCGGCCCCAGGGCCACGGGGCCCCGGAACGCCACCGCCCGGGGGCCCTGCGGCGGGGGCTGGCCGTCGCCGAGCAGCTGCAGGGCCCGGGCCTGCGGGCGCCAGGGCCGCAGCGTCTGCTCGGGCTGGTTCAGCCGTCGCAGAAGGTTGTCGGCCAGCACCGGCGCCGCCCGCACCGCCCACACCCCCGAGGGGGGACGCGACGCCTCTGCGATCACACCGCAGTCGCCGCTGGCGAACAGCTCGGGGTGGCCGATCACGGCAAGGCTCGCCTCTGTGCGCACCCGGCCGTTGTCGGGGTTCACCGGCAGGCCCGCTGCCGCCAGCCAGGCGGGCGCCCCGCTGCCGGTGCAGAGCAGATCGGCGGGGGCGTGCTCCGGCGCCCTTCGCACCAGCTCGATGCCCGCCGCCTTCAGCAGCGCTTCGCCGCGGCGGTTCGCCGCCCGTGAACCCAGGTTCAGCTCGCTCCCCCGCAGCAGCAGCCGGCAGGCCAGCCCCCGCCCCCGCAGGGCCAGGGCCACCTCCACCGCCGCCGCGCCGCCGCCCCGGATCGTCAGCGGCCGCTCACTCGATCCGGGAGCCCCGGGCTCCGGGGGTGCCGCCGCCAACTCCTCGCACCAGGCCAGGAACGGCTCCAGCGGTTTCACCGGCAGACCCGCTTGCTTCTCCTTGCCCAGCTCGGCCGTGACCGCCCCCACATCGAGGCAGAGCTGGTCGTAGCGCAGGGGCGGGCGGCCTTGAAGCACCAGCTCCCGCGCAGCGGCATCCAGCCCGGTGATCTCGGCCTGGACGAAGGCCGCCCCCGCCAGCAGGCAGAGACGGCGCAGATCGATGCTGCACTCCTCCCGCCGGTAGAGGCCGGCCACCAGGCCGGGCACCATGCCGGAATAGAGCGCCGTGGAGTGGCGGCTCACGAGGGTGATCAGGGTGCCTGTGGGACGGCGCCGGGACTCCATCGCCCACATCCGCAGCACCAGGGCATGGGTGTGGCCGCCGCCCGCCAGGATCAGCTGCTGGCGCATGGGGGGCCTCAGGCCAGGGCCACCAGCACCGCCCCGCCCCCCATCAGCAGGATCCCGGCCCAGGCCATCGGCGCCAGTGCCTCTCCGAGGATCGCCACGCCGAACAGGGCCACCAGCACCACGCTGAGCTTGTCGATCGCTGCCACCTGGGCCACCGGACCCATCTGCAGCGCCCGGAAGTAGCAGAGCCAGGACAGGCCGGTGGCCAGGCCCGAGAGCAGCAGGGCCACGAGCGAGCGCGGGGGCAGGGCGGCCAGGCCGGCGACGGGATCGCCCCTGAGCTGGCCACTTGTGACCATCAGCACCGTGAGCATCACCGCCACCACCAGGGTGCGCAGCCAGGTGGCCAGGTTCGAGTCGAGGCCGCTCACCCCCAGCTTGGCCAGCACGGCGGTGAGGGCCGCGAACAGGGAGGCCAGACCCGCCCAGAACGACCAGCGCCCGGCGAGCTCGGTCCAGGGCATGGTCGCTGGGGCGAGGGGCGGCTCCAGTATCGGCAGGTGGTGGGCAGCCGCCGGGGTTCGGGATCGCTGCGGGATCAGCTTCGGTGTGGATGGGCGCACATTGGTGATGCTGAAAACCACACACATCCTGCCGTGAATTGTGATCGGCGATGGCGATTCGTTGCCGTGATCCTGACGTTTCGCCCGCCGATCTGCAGAATCGAGGCACGTCCGTTTTCCGCACGGTTTCTTCCGATGGCCCAGACCTACATCGCCTGGCGACGTCACACCCTGCTCGCCGCCATCGATGCGCTTCCCGGCGCCACGGGGCCCGAGGCTGCGGCCGCCTTCGAAGACATGCTGCGCCGTCTCAACCACAGCCTGCCCACCCAGGAGATCACCGCCACCCTCGACGACCTGATCAAGGCCCAGCCCCATCTGTGCACCCCGCACCAGCTGGAGGCGATGCGGGCCTTCCGCCACCATCTGGCGGTGGCCGTCTAAGCCGGGAACGCCAAGGCGCCCGCTCACCTCAGCTTGATGCCGAGGTGTAGAAGCGCAGGGCGAAGAGCCAGAACAGGCGGCTGGCCCCCAGGGCCAGCCCCGCCACCAGCAGGCCCGCCAGCACCGCCGGCACCGAGGCCTTTCCCAGCAGCGTCTCCGCCGGCACGGTGGTGAGGAACGCCACCGGCAGCACGAAGGTGAACAGCACCCGCAGCCCGGCCGGATAGGCGCTGATCGGATAGCGGCCCGCCACCAGCGTGGCGCGCAGCACCTCGGTGGCGTTCCACACCTTCACGAACCAGATGCTGGTGGCCGCCAGCACGAACCAGAGGCTGTACAGCAGCAGCGAGGCGGCCACCAGCACCAGCACCCCGATCACCAGGCCCAGCGCCGTGGGCGTCGTTCCCGCCCGCACCAGCCCCACGATCATCAGCACAAGGCCCACGGCCACCCCCGGCAGCCCCCAGGGGGAGAAGCTGCGCAGCGACAGCCAGAACTGGCTGTCCACCGGCTTGAGCAGCACGAAGTCGAGGGTGCCCTTCTGCACGTGGGTCACCAGGGCCCCCAGATTCGGCTGCAGCAGCGTGCTGGTCAGGCCGTCGAGCAGGGTGTAGATGCCCAGCACCACCAGGGCCTGGTCCCAGCTCCAGCCGCCCAGATCGTGCCCGTGGCGGAAGAACAGCGCGAGCACGAACAGGCTCCCCGCCAGGTTGCCCAGCACCGACAGCAGCTCGACGACGGCGTTCACGCCGTACTCCATCTCCGCGGTCAGGGAGGCGCTCCAGAAGCGCACCAGGAGCCTTGCCGCCGCACGGGGTCCGCCCATCAGGCCCCCAGAGCGGAATGGCGGCGCACCCCCAGCTTCCAGCCGGCCCAGCCGATCGGCACCAGCACCAGGGTCCACAGCAGCAGGGCCGTGAAGCCGCGGGCCACCGGCACCTCGCCCCCTGCCAGCAGCTGGGCCGGGAAGTGCACCATCCAGGGGAAGGGCGTTGCCATGGCGAAGGCCCGCACCCCCTCCGGATAGGCCTCCAGCGGCGCCACCAGCCCAGAGAGGAACAGGTAGGGGATGTACATCAGCCGCTCCAGGGCCGCAGCCCGCTCGGTCCAGAAGCAGAGCATGGTGAGGATCCACTGGATCGCGAAGCGCAGGGCGAAGGCCATCGGGATCGCCACCAGGGCGGCCAGCAGCCGGGGCGGGGAGGGCAGCCAGGCGATGGCGGGGTGGATCAGGAACACCAGCGCCAGGATCGCCAGCACGAACGGCAGCCGCGTGACCTGCTCCGCCAGATGGGCGGTGACGTAGCGCCAAACCGGGACCAGGGGCTGGAGCAGATAGGGCGACAGCCGGCCGGCCAGGGTGTCCTCCTCGAAGGAGTGAATCACCCACACGATCGTGAACTGGCGCACCACGAAGGCCGAGAGGAAGTAGCGGCCCAGGGCCTGGGCGCCCAGCCCACCGGTGGCATCGGGGCCGCCCGTGGCCTCGGCGCCGCTCCAGACCCCGAGCATGATCAGCGGCAGCACGCCGGAGAGGGCCCAGAGCACGATCTCGGCCCGGTATTCGAGCATGTAGGCGTACTGGGTGCTCAGCAGCACCCGGGCGATCCGCAGCCCATGGGCCAGGCGCGATCGATTGGCTCCCCGTGGCCGGGTCATGGCCCCGGCTCCGGGCGGAACAGCTGGCCGATCAGCTCCTCGATCGGCGGCTCCGCCACCTCCAGGTCCAGCACAGGCAGTTCGGCCAGCAGGCGGGCGACACTGGCGGTGAGCCGCTCACGCCGCACCAGCAGGCGCACGGCGTGGCCCTTCAGATCCTCCACGGTGCCGTAGGCGGCGAAGGCCACGGCCGGCAGGGGCTCGCGCAATTCCAGCCTCACCTCCCGGCATGGGGCCAGCCGGGTGGTGAGCTCCGCCAGGCTGCCGTCGTGCATGAGGCTGCCCTCGTGGATCAGCAGCACCCGCGGACACAGGGCCGTGATGTCCGCCATGTAGTGGCTGGTGAGCAGCAGGGTGGCGCCATAGCGGCGGTTGTACTCCGCCAGGAAGGTGCGCACCCGCGCCTGGGCATTGACGTCGAGGCCGAGGGTGGGCTCATCGAGGAACAGCACCGACGGCCGGTGCAGCAGGGCCGCCAGCAACTCCGCCTTCATCCGCTGGCCAAGGGAGAGCTTGCGCACCGGACGGCGGAGCTCCTCCCCCAGCTCCAGCATCTCCGCCAGATCCCCGATGCGCCGCTTCGCTTCGCTGTCGTCGATGCCGTACACCGCCGCGTTCACGCGCAGGGAATCGAGGGGCGGCAGGTCCCAGATCAGCTGCTGCTTGTTGCCCATCACCAGGGTGATCCGGCGCAGGAAGTCGGCCTGGCGGCGCTGGGGCCGGAAGCCCGCCACCTCCACGCTCCCTTCGGTGGGGTGGATCAGGCCTGTGAGCATCTTCAAGGTGGTGGTCTTGCCCGCTCCGTTGGGGCCGAGGAACCCCACCACCTCCCCCGGCTCCACGCTGAAGCTCACGTCGCGCACGGCCGTCACGTCGCGGTGGCGGCGCTGCAGGAAGTGCCGGAGCGTGCCCGCCAGGCCGGGCTGTTTATCCGCCACCCGGAAGGTCTTGCCGAGGCCGCGGGCGCTGATCATCGCCATCACAGCGACCATAGGGCGGTCCGTGCTCCGCCGAAGGTCGAGGCCATGGCCTGAACCCGCCGGCTTCCAGATCGCCCACCAGCGGATGGTGCGCCCCGCTGCAGCACAGCAATCCACGCTGGCAGTGACGGTTGTCATGACTCGTCGCAGGCGAGGCCCCACCCTGGAAACGGTCGGCGGCGGCCCTGCTCCCTCACCCTGCCTACGCTTGGCGCCGATGCCGGTCCGGCCGATGCCGCCGATGCGCCTGCGGATCCTTCTCGGCTCAGGCCTGGCCCTTGCCCTGGCGCTTCCCCATCCGGCCGCTGCGTTCGACGCCGAACGGGTGATGGCGTTCTGTCAGGCGGGGTTCCTGGCCGCGATGAGCGCGGCCTCCCGCACACCCCCCGCCGGGATGGCCGACTTCACCTGCCGCTGCTTCGTGGATCGGGTTCAGGCCGGCAGCTCGATCGCTGTCGCCACCGATGTGTGTCGCGTCAAGGCCGCAGCCCGGTTCCCCCTCGCGGGGCGTTGATCCTGCTCGCCTTCACTCCGGCTGCCGTTCAGGCCGGCTGCCGCTACCTCCAGCCGATCGGCGGCAGCGGCAGCAGCTGTTCGGACCCTTCCGGGCCGTGCCGGGCAAGCAGGCCAGTCAGATGAACGTCAAGGTGGGCGGCGACCCCTCCTCGCTGGGCTACAGCTACCAGATTTGGTGGAGGGGTGCGACTGAGCGAGGGGCCTGGTCGCGTTCAGGGGTTCACGTCGATGCTGCTCAGACGGCTGGTGACGTCCACCAGCGGATAGTCGGGATCCCCCCAGCCGGCCGGTGCCAGCAACGTCGGCGCATTCGGGCCGGGGGCGGCCGCGGGTCCCGCCTGGAAGGCTCCGTTCGTCCAGCTCAGCAGCAGGCCTCGCAGGGGGCCGCCCCCATCGGCCAGGGGAGAGCGGAGGTTGAAGTGATCCCCTCCCTTCACCAGCACCAGGCGATGGCCGCCGCCCACGCTGCGGGCCTGGCCCGCCATGATCCTGATCGCCTCCGGGCCGGAGGGCACCACCCAGTCGCGACTGCCGCTCACCATCAGCACCCTGCCGTTCATGCCCTGCGAGGACCCCCGGTCGAACAGCAGAGCCGAGGGCGGGCTGACCGAGACCACCGCCTTGATGCGGGGATCGGGGGCCACGGCCCGCCCGGCGGTGCTGCGGAAGCTGCACTGGAGCACCCAGCTCAGGTTGCGTTCCGGATCGCGCAGGTCGTTGCAGTAGCGGTCGATCCGGCCGGCGCTCGGGCGGGCTCCCGCCAGCTGCAGCACGGTGGTGGCCCCCCAGGAATGGCCCAGGGCCACCACCTGGTCGGTGCGGACGGGTGAGGGCAGGCGCAACTGGCCTGCGGCGGCCGCATCGATCGCCGTCGACACGTCCAGGGGACGCAGGCGAAGGTCGTCCGGGCTCGGTGGCGGCACCTTCCCCTCCAGCATCGCCTGCTGCTGGTTGCTGTCGCTGCCGGGATGGCGCGGCAGCAGCACCGTGTAGCCATGGCTGGCCAGATGGCCTGCCCAGCCCTCGAAGTTCTCCGGCGAGTCCCAGAGGCCGTGGGAGATCACCACCAGGCGGCCGTTGGCTCCCTGTTTCGGGGCCACCACCACCACCGAGAGGGGCTCGGGGCGGTGGTTCACCCGGATCGCAACGTCGCTGCGCTGGATCGGCAGCGCTCCCGGATTCCGGAGGGAGGGGTCGGCGGTGGCGGCCGCGACTTCGCTGATCAGGCGATCGCCCGTGAGCTGCTGGTTCTTGAGTCGCTGCAGGGCGAACACGGCCTGTTCCAGGTCGACGGTGGCGGTCTTGCCCGGGATCGCCTCCAGCACGTCGAGCACCGTCAGGCTGCCCCTTTCGGCGGTCCTGTCCAGCCGTTCCAGACCCTGGCGCAGCTGGGTGCTGTCGCCCTCGTCGATGCCATCGATGCGCACCAGGGCCGACACCAGCAGCAGGGCCTGGTTGCCGAGGGGGGAGCCCACCGTCTTGTCGGCGAACACCCGGCTGGAGAGGGGCAGGGGATCGTCGAGCAGGTTGACCAGCCGGCGGCCGATGGCGCCATTGGTGGCCTGATCCAACTCCGCCAGGTCGCTGTTGCCGCTGAGAAGAGCCTGGCGGTTGCGGAGTTCGCTCACGTTCACCGTGAAGCTGGTCTCCAGCAGGGGCAGCTGCAGTTCGATCCGCTCGATCGCCCGCACCGGCGCCAGCGGGGCGAGGGCCACCAGGGCGGTGAGGGGCGCGGCCAGATGCCGGAAGGGATGGGGGCGATGGGGCATCACAGCGGCAGCAGGCGCGGCTCCATGATCACCCTGCGGCCGCCGCGGCGACCAGCCGCTCCGCCAGGGATTCGGCACTGCTCCAGGCGCCCTGCACCCGGCCGAAGCCCGGCCCTGCCAGGTAGTCGCCGCAGAAGCCGATGCGGCTGGCGGGGCAGAGGCTCAGGGCGGAGGGGAGGCCAGGTCCCCTGGGGTAGGCGGCCCCCCAGCGCATCAGCTGCCGCCGGCAGCGGCCCAGCATCGAGTAGGGGATGCGGGGATGGAGGGCCTGGTGCAGGGCAGCGGTGAGGGCCGTGATCACCGCCTCCTCCTCCGCGGCCGGAACGGGGCGTCCCAGCTGCCGGGCGATCGCGGAGCCGGAGCCGTACACCTCCAGGTGCTCCTCGGCGAAGATCGCCGTGGAATGGGCCACCACGGCGCAGCGCCCGTCCTCGAGAGGCTGGATGGCGATCCGCTCCAGTCCCCAGCGCTGACGGGCCGCCGCGTCGAGCAAAAGCAGCCGGAACGGCAGGTCTCGCCAGAGCCCCGCCGTTTCGCCCTCCGCCACGAGCAGCAGGTTGCTGCGGGCCTCGGCGCGGAGGGAGGCGATCGCCACCAGGGCGTGCTCCAGCTGGGGATCCGCCAGGGGAATGGCGGCCTCAGCCAGGGGAATGGTGTCCCAGCCCAGGGTGAGACGGGCACGGGGATGGGCCAGCAGGGTGCCGGAGAGCACCAGCCAGTCGGCCTGCCCCAGCGGCTGACCATCGGCGGCGAGCAGCTCCCAGGGCCCGCCCGCCGATGCCCGCAGGTGCCGTACCAGCTGGCCGAAGCGGCCCTCCGCGGCTCCACCGGCGTGCTGCAGCAGGCCTTCACAGAGCCGATCCATCCCGCCCCGGCCGCGCAGGAGCGTGCCCTCCAGCTGGGGATCGGGGGGCGGGTCCCCCATCTGGCCATGCACATCCAGACCCGCGATCCGGCCCTCCCAGAACTCCACCCAGCCCCCTTCGATCAGGTCCTGCAGCAGCGGCGGCGGCGGGGATGCCGCCGGATGGAGGTTGAACAGGGGGGCGCCGTGGTCGATGCGCAGGCCGCCATCGCTGCGGGAACGGCGGGTGGAGGCCCGGCCCCCGGGGCCCCGCCCCGTTTCCCAGAGGGTGAGCGGGCCGTTCCAGCCCAGGGCGACCAGGTGGGCCGCCAGCGCGCAGCCGGCCACGCCGGCACCGATCACGGCCAGGCTGGGGCCCGGGGAGGGGGACATCGGCGACGAGGGGGCGCGGGCCGGACGGCATCCCCAGGATGCACGAGCCTGGCCTGCGGGGCCTCACCGAAAGCCCCGGGAACCCCGGGGCGTGGTGAAGTCGCACGAGTCTCGTGCTGAACGATTCTGATCCCTTCAGGCGGCGGCCGAGGATACGGACATCCCGCCCCGCAACCGCATGGCGACCCCTCCCTCGAGGACTTCCGCGCCCTCGGGTTCGAGGGGGTGCACTACGCCGACCGGCAGGAGCGTCCCTGGCGGGAGGTGGAGGGGATCGCCTTCCGGGCCGTCACCCTGGTGGGCCATCGGCCCGGCTCGGCCCCCGGTTCCGGTTGCTGCTGAGCGCTGCGGCGCAGCCGCAGGTGGTCCGCGGAACACTGCGTGGCGGCCCAGGGGGTTGGCGGAGGAGGAGTACGGCGGAATCTGAGCGGGGGTTGGGCGGAATTGAGGAGCCCATCAGCAGGGAAGACGCAGGATTGATTACCCTGCCGCATCACGAATCGCGGAGACTGCATAGCCTGGTCTCGTGCTTTACCAGGTGTCTGGTTCGCTGAGCTTCTGGCTAACGAACCGGTTGCCATCGCCTCCGTTGCACTGTCTTCCATGAACGACCGACTGCGTCTGCTCCAGCGCCAGCCTCGTCGCATCACGATCACCCTCAGTTATCACGTGCACGAGGCCCTGCTCCATCGCGCTGATGAGGCGGGACGATCGGTTTCGAATCTCTGTGCCTTCCTGCTGGAGGAATCGCTGCGCCATCCTCAGGGGCTGCCGAATGCCCCAGAGGGGCTGGTGCTGGATCGGCGCCAGGAGCGCCATCAGGTGATGAATCCGGGAGGAGATGGCCATCTGCGCCAACGCCGGCCAGGCTGAAATCTTCATCGGTTGTCAATGCCTCGCTGCGCCGCGCTCGCTGGCGGCGCCACTGTGGGAGTGTGTGCGCTGTGCCAGCGATGATCGCCCTCGACGCGTTCTGGACCGACCGCCGTGCCGCAGGCCTGGCCCTGGCGGCCCGCCTGAGGGAGCTTCACCCCGATCCCACCGGCAGCGTGGTGGTGGCCCTGCCACGGGGCGGCGTGGTGGTGGCCGCCGAGGTGGCTCGGGCCCTGCGGCTGCCCCTCACCACCTGGTCGGTGCGCAAGCTGGCGCTCCCCACCCAGCCGGAGATCGCCCTGGGAGCCCTCGCCCCTGGCGGGGTGCTCCTCTGGGATCCCCACACCGCCTGGATGTTCAACGAGCATCCCGTTCTGCGCGACCAGGTGACGGAACGGGAGGGGAAGGAGCTGGAACGCCGGCGCCTGCTCTACGGCGATGCCGACCCCGCCGACCTGCTCGGCCGGCAGTTGATCGTCGTCGATGACGGCATCGCCACCGGGCTCAGCGTGCGCGCCGCCCTCATCTCCCTCCAGGCGCTGGGGCCCGCCCGGCTCGTGCTGGCCGTTCCTGTGGCGGCCCGTCAGAGCCTGCCGGCCCTGCGGGAGCTGGTGGATGAACTGGTGCTGCTGGCAGCTCCCGATGATCTGGTGGCCGTGGGTCTGCACTACGGACGCTTCGACCCGGTGGACGATGCGGAGGTGCTGGACCTCCTGCGTCTTCAGGCGGCGATCGCCACCACCTGATTGCGGCCCTTGCGCTTGGCCAGGTCCATGGCGGCATCGGCGCGCTCGATCAGTTCGGCCGTGAGCTCATGGGGCCGGGCCACCGCATCGACTCCGTCACCGACGCCGACGCCGTTCGGGGTCACCTCCAGTTGGACCCAGTGCCAGCGGCCATAACGGCTGCGCAGACGGTCGCGCCAGATCACCCGCTGCCGGGGGGCGAGCTGGGCCAGCCGCACATCGACCCCGCCGAGTCCCTCAGGGTGGAGGAAGTCCTCCACCCCATGGCCGATCCAATCCTCCGGGCGCCAGCCCAGCAGATCGCTGATTCCATCAGAGACCTTCACCACCCGCCCCCGCCGCAATCGCAGCTGCACTTCGTCCCCGTCTGAGGCGTTCGCAGCGTTGGGGCTGGGTGGACCTGAGCCGGAGGGGCTGCCCATCGTGGGTTCGATGGGGTCGCGGCGGCGGCCGCCACCCTTGCCGCTTGGTTCTTGCACGGCCATGCGAAAGGAATAGGCGGCTGGGATCAGCCTTCGAAGCTTCGGGTTCGATCTGCCGCAGTAGTGATGCATAATGCGGAATCTTGCCGCTCATTTTGTGCCTAGTCTGGTTTCTCCACAAGGTTGCAATAGCTAACTCTTGTTGACTACATTCATTTCTGTGTGAAAAATCCCAGCTCGGCGCCTCAGCGATCCCGGCCCCCCGTTCCTTCGCTTCCCGTCCCTCATGACTTCTTCCCGCCCCGTGCCGACCGAAGGAGTGGGCGCCGCGCGGAGCCCAGGTGGTTCCCCGCTGGGTGAGGGAGTCCGGTGCGTGGCGCCGTCGACGCCGCCAACCCCTTGAGGATCTCATCGATCCCAGCCTGGCGCCGATCGAGACCGGCAACCAAGGGGCACCGCCGCCAAGAGTCTGTTCGAAGGATCGTGAAACCAGGGCAAGAATGCTTACTGTAGGATTAGTGGTCTTAATTTTTTCTTATTGGCGATCTACTCCGCGCAAATTGGGAGCCTGCTTAGTAGAAAAGATCAAACATACAGGAATTCCTTAAATCAGGCTCGGACGGCCCCACGCGCTTATTTGTAACACAGTGAACACATCTTAGGCGGATCCGCATAAGATGCAGTCGTTCCCCCTTGGAGGCATGAAATCCGTTGTGCCGCAGGCCTTCTGATGGCTGCAAGCCGTGCGAGAGCTGCGTCTTAGGCGGACAGCCGAGGCAATCGGTGCGACTTAGGCGGATCCGCCCAAATAGTAGTTAGGGCACAGGAAACAATGAAATTCACCGACCTCTTCTCAGATAAGG
>JBJTUJ010000254.1:0-10370 GCA_046080685.1 Cyanobium sp.
TCAGGGAAGGCTGGCCCAGTCGGCGGCATTCAGTTCTGGGAACAGCCCGTCCTCGCGGCGCACCGCCGCCAGCCAGTCGTCCCGCAGGGGCGTGCCGTTCTCAATGGCCTGCATCAGTCGCCAGAAGCGATCGAGATGGCGGTGGATGCGCTCCCGCGCCAGCTCGGTGGTGGTGCCGGCCCGCAGGATGAAGCTCCAGTCGGAGCTCTGGGCCAGCAGCAGCTCCCGGCCCGCCTGGGTGAGCCAGCTCCGCTGCTCCGCACTGCCCACCCCCCGGTTGACGCGGCGCACCATCGCCCGGGCGGCCCGCTGCCATTCCGGCACCACCCAGGCGTTCGTTTCATTCAGCCAGTAGTCGTGGTAGCCGCCACTGCCCCAGCTGGAGGGGGAGGGATTGCACACCTGCAGCGAACCCACCCCGTCGAGCACGTCGCGCAGATGGGTGAAGTTCACGCCCCTGGCCGGCCCCTGGCGGAACAGCTCCGCCAGGAACGCCGGCCCCTCGAACCACCAGTGGCCGAACAGCTCGGCGTCGAATGGGGCCAGCAGCAGCGGCGGCCGCTCGATCGTGGCCGCCAGGGCCTCCAGCTGCCGGCGGCGCCCCTCCAGGTAGTCGGCGGCATGCTCCTTGATCCGCTCAGCGGCCACCGCGGGCTCGTAGGGCAGCTTCGCCTCCAGCGGCGAGCCCTGCGCACTCACCCGGTGCAGCTTCAGGCCGAGGGGGCGGCGGCTGCGGATCCCCTTCGCCAGCAGGATGTCCTCTGGCAGATCCCAGCCCAGATCCCGGTGGAACTCCCGGTAGGCCGGATCACCGGGGTAGCCCTGGCTGGCGCTCCACACCGGCAGGGTCGACTCGCTGTCACGGCCGAAGAAGGCCACGCCGGCCGGCGAGCAGACCGGGGAGTAGACGCCGTAGCGGGGCCTGGGGAGGGCATGGAGCAGGCCATGGCCGTCGAGCAGGGTGTAGCGCAGGCCGCAGGCGGCCAGGGTGCGGTCGAGACCTTCGTAGTAGGCGCATTCCGGCAGCCAGATCCCCATGGGCCGCTCGCCGAGCAGCCGCCTGTGCTCCCGGATGGCGGTGAGCAGCTGGGCCCGCACCGCCTCCGGGCAGTCGCGCAGCAGGGGCAGGTAGCCGTGGGTGGCGGCGCAGGTGATCAGATCGACGATCCCGGAGCGCTGCAGGCGGCGGAACCGGGACAGAAGGTCGCCGCCAACGGCCTGCCAGCGGGCCAGCACCCGGCCCAGCTGAGTCTCCAGGTGACGCGCCGCCGGGGCCAGTTCCTCGGAGGCCAGGGCGAGCAGTTCGATCCGCAGCTCCAGCCAGGGGGCGAAGCGGCGGTTGAGGTCCGCGTCGCTCAGCAGCGACAGCAGGGTGGGGGAGAGCCCGAGGGTGAGGCGCGGGGTCTGGGCGGGATCGGCCGCGGCGGCCTCCAGCACCTCCAGCAGGGGCAGGTAGCACTCCTGCAGAGCCTGGAAGTACCAGTCCTCCTCCAGCGACCCGGGTTCCCCGCTGCGCACGTAGGGGAGGTGGGCGTGCAGCACGAGGGCCAGATCGCCCGAAGCCATGGCCCTCCAGCGGTGGCCGCACTGTAGGGGCAGCTTCTAGAGTGACCGAGAGATCCGGGTGGCCCTCCCCCTCCGATGCAGCGGGTTCTGGCGGTCGATGGCCACGGCATGTTCTATGCCCAGCAGAAGATGGGCTGGTTCTTCGATCCGAGGCGGCTGTTGGAGCTGGCAGCGGAGCCTGAGGGTGTGGAGCTGGCCAGCGCGTTCTGGTATGCGGGCCTGAAGGACCCCTCCGACCAGCGGCCGTTCCGGGATGCGCTCACGAGCCTGGGCTTCACGGTGCGCCCCCGGCCGCTGCGGGAACTTCCGGCCCCGGCCTCCGGCGGTTTCCATGCCGAGGGGGAGGGGCGCCAGTTCGTCCGCGCCAATCTCGATGTGGAGATCGCCATCGACCTGATGGCGGTGGCCCATCGCTGCCAGGAGGTGTGGCTGCTGAGCGGCAGCCGCGATCTCGAGCGGCTGGTGGAGGTGCTGCGGGCGCGGGGCCTGCGGATCGTGGTGCTCAGCACCGACGGCATGGTGGCCCGGGAGCTGCGCAACGCGGCCGACAGCTTCGTGGATCTGGCAACTCTGCGGCCGCGGCTGGAGCGCTCCGAGGCCCTGCAGGCCCCTGTGTTCAGCCGCAACAGCTGAAACGCTGACCCCGGGCGGGCCTGGCCCTAGGATGGGTCTTACTCATAGTCACTTCGCTTAGGCAGACCGATGGCCCGCGATCCCGGTCGGGTACTGATCTTCGACACCTCGCTCCGCGATGGCGAACAGTCGCCGGGCGCCAGCCTGAACCTCGAGGAGAAGCTGGCCATCTCCCAGCAGCTGGCCCGGCTCGGTGTCGACATCATCGAGGCCGGCTTCCCTTTCGCCAGCACCGGTGACTTCAACGCCGTGCAGCGCATCGCCGCCAGCGTCGGCACCCCCGACGGCCCGGTGATCTGCGGCCTCGCCCGCGCCGCCGCCGGTGACATCAAGGCCTGCGCCGAGGCCGTGGCCCCCGCCGCCCGCCACCGCATCCACACCTTCATCGCCACCAGCGACATCCATCTTGAGCACAAACTGCGCAAGAGCCGCGCCGAGGTGCTCACCATCACCCGCGAGATGGTGGCCTATGCCCGCTCCCTCGTCGACGACGTGGAGTTCTCCTGCGAGGACGCCGGCCGCAGCGATCCGGAGTACACGCACCAGGTGATCGAGGCGGCGATCGACGCCGGCGCCACCACCATCAACATCCCCGACACCGTCGGCTACGCCACCCCGGCGGAGTTCGGCGAGCTCATCGCCGGCATCAACCGGTCCGTGCCCAACATTGACCGCGCCGTGATCTCCGTTCATGGCCACAACGATCTCGGCCTGGCGGTGGCCAACTTCCTGGAGGCCGTCAAGAACGGGGCCCGCCAGCTCGAGTGCACGGTCAACGGCATCGGGGAGCGGGCCGGCAACGCCTCCCTCGAGGAGCTGGTGATGGCGCTGCACGTGCGCCGCAGCTATTTCAACCCCTTCCTCGGCCGGCCGGCGGAAAGCCCCGTGCCGCTGACGGCGGTGCGCACCGAGGAGATCACCAAAACCTCCCGCCTGGTGAGCAACCTCACCGGCATGGCGGTGCAGCCCAACAAGGCGATCGTCGGGGCCAACGCCTTCGCCCATGAGTCGGGCATCCATCAGGACGGGGTGCTCAAGAACCGCCTCACCTACGAGATCATCGACGCCCGCACCGTCGGCCTCACAGACAACCGCATCTCCCTGGGCAAGCTCTCGGGCCGCAGCGCTTTCCGCGCCCGGCTCGAAGAGCTGGGCTACAGCCTCGAGGGCGAGGATCTCAACGACGCCTTCATCCGCTTCAAGGAACTCGCGGACCGCAAGCGGGAGATCACCGACCGGGATCTCGAGGCGATCGTGAGCGAGCAGGTGCAGCAGCAGGGTGAGGCCACCTTCGTACTCAAGGGCGTGCAGGTGAGCTGCGGCACAGGCCTGCGGCCCACCGCCACCGTCACCCTCGCGGGCTCCGACGGGGAGGAGCGCACCGAGGCAGCGCTCGGTACCGGCCCGGTGGATGCCGTCTGCCAGGCCCTCAACCGCCTGGCCGGCGTGCCCAACGAACTGATCGAGTTCAGCGTCAAGTCGGTCACCGAGGGCATCGACGCCATGGGCGAAGTCACGATCCGCCTGCGGGCCGACGGGGTGCTCTATTCCGGCCATGCCGCCGACACCGACATCGTCGTGGCCGCCGCCCAGGCGTTCGTCAACGCCCTCAACCGCCTGCTGGCCGGCGGCCAGCGCGCCCCCCTGCATCCCCAGAAGGCCCCGCTGCCGCTGGCCGATCTGCCGCGGGTGTGACCGATCAGCTGGCCGCGGCGGCGGCTGAAGTCTCGATCAGTTCCGTGGGGGCACCGCAGGAGGAGCAGTAGGGATAGAAGGCCGCGTGATGGTGATCGCAGCGCTGGCAATGAGTCTGGATGCGCAGACCGCAGTGCATGCAGTAGTCGGGCAGAGGGGCACCCGCACCGGCGAGGACGCGCTCACAGCTGGGGCACTGGCGTCGGGCCAGGCTCTGCAGCGCTTTTTCATAGCGGATCTGCTGCAGTCGTTCCTCCTGGGGGGCCTGCTGCTCGGACTGCTTGCGCTGCAGGTAGGCCCGGAGCCAGCGCATCAGCGCCCGGCCGCCCATGTAGGTGAGCAGCGCCCCGATGCCATAGCGGATGTAGGCGCCGAAGCTGGGCAGATAGGGCACCAGCTCGACGAAGAAGGCGAACAGGGCGAACAGCAGGAAGCCCCAGACGAAGGGCCACTGCTCACCGCCGCGATGGCGGCGGAACAGGTGCACGGACAGCGCCAGCACGGGCAGCACGAATCCCAGCCGGATCAGAAAGGCGATCCATTGGTGGCGGCTGAGGGCCCGTTCATAGGCCTGCCCACCACGGCGCTCCAGATCCGAGCGCTGCCGTTGCAGCGGCTCCAGACGGGCCTCCAGCGCCCGCTGCCCCTGCTCCAGTCGCTGATGATCCTCGGCCAGCTGGCGTTCCTGCTCCAGTAAGACATCGAGCTGGCGTGCCCGCTGCAGCACCTCGGGATTCTGGTCGCTCTGGGCGGTCACGGCCCTGGCCGACCGCCAGGTCTCGAAGCTCTGGCGCTCGCGGTTCAGATTCTCCTGGGCGAGGCCACGCCGGCGCTTCAGTTCCCCCAGTTGGAGCTCCAGCCGCTGCCGCTGCGTCTGAAGCGGATCGATCTGGTTCTGCACGGTCTGCAGGGCCGTTGCCTGGCGGAACTGGACCGGTTGCGGTGCCCGGCTGAGCAGGGGCAGATCGGCGATCAGGCTGGCTCCCACCTGGATCAGGAACCAGGCGAACAGCACGGCGATCGTCCACTGACCGGCGCGCACCAGCCGTTCGGGGCCGCGGGAGGGACTCAGCATCGTGAGGAAGCGACACCCCATGCTGGCGAGCGCTGCCGCCTGGGTCACCCCGGCCTCTGCCCTCCCTCGACCCGCTGGCAGCAGACTGGCCGGCGCGGCCACCCGGCGCAGGCCCCAGTCGCCCCGTTCACCCCTGTCCAATCGCGTCCTGAGCCATGGCCCCGACAGGCCGCCACACGCCCCCTTCGTCGATGGCAACGGCCCTGCAGCTGGCCGTGCTGCTGCTGCTGTCACTGCTGATGCTGCTGCCCCTCCTCTGGCTGGTGAGCACCTCCCTCAAAAGTCCGACAGAAAACATCTTCACCACGCCGCCGGCCCTGCTTCCGGCCCAGCCGAGCCTGGCGGCCTACCACCAGCTTTTCGCCAGCCAGCCGATGCTCCGCTATCTGCTCAACAGCAGCCTGGTGAGCGGCCTGGCGGTGGCGGCCAATCTGCTGTTCTGCTCCCTGGCCGCCTACCCCCTGGCCCGCTTGCGCTTCGCCGGCCGCGGCCTGGTGCTGGCGCTGGTGGTGGCCACGATCCTGATCCCCTTCCAGGTGGTGATGATCCCCCTCTATCTGCTGATGGTGCAGATCGGGCTGCGCAACACCCTCTGGGCCCTGATCCTGCCCCAGGCCGCCACCGCCTTCGGCATCTTCCTGCTGCGCCAGAGCTTCCTGGCGGTGCCGGTGGAGCTGGAGGAGGCGGCCCGCATCGACGGCTGCTCGCCGCTCGGGGAATGGTGGAACGTGATGCTGCCGGCGGCCCGGGCCGATCTGATCACCCTGGCGATGTTCGTGTTCATCGGCACCTGGAGTGATTTCCTCTGGCCGCTGATCATCCTCGATGACCCCGGCCTCTACACCCTGCCGCTGGGTCTGCAGCAGCTCGCCAGCAGCTTCTCGCTCGACTGGCGCCTGGTGGCGGCCGGTTCGGTGGTGTCGATCCTGCCGGTGCTGCTGCTGTTCGTGTTGCTTCAGCGCTTCATCCTGCCCAGCGCCAGCGGCGATGCGGTGAAGGGGTGAGGGCGGCGGCTCAGCCCGCTCCGTCGCCTGGGAACACCTGCCGCAGCCAGGCCGCCATCGCCGTGTTCAACGCCAGCAGATCCGCCACCGGCTGGTCGGTGAACGGCAGGGTGGGCAGGTAGCCGTCGGGGCCGAATTCCGGCGTGAGCGTGAGGCAGGCTCGCCCGCGGCGGCGCTGGTCGGCGGCGAACAGCTCCCAGCAGGCCCGGTGGGCCGCCAGCGCCTGGGTGTGTTCCGGGGCGAAGGGATGGCTCACCTGGGGGCCCTGGGCATGGCCCACCCGGGCATGGATGTGGTCCACGCGATCGGTGATCGCCATGATTGGAACCAGATCCGGGGTCATCAACCGTTCCGTGGCCACGCACCAGTGGCTGATGTCGGCGGTGAGGCGCAGGGAGGGGAAGGCCTCCAGCCAGGTGCTGATGCGCCAGGGATCGGCGAGGCTGCGGGAGCGGTGGGTCTCGATGCTCACCGGCAGTTCGCTCGCCTCCACGAGCGCCAGGGCCCTGGCGAAGAACGCCTGCTGCTGCTCCCAGGGCCAGCTGTCGCTGCCGGTGATCAGCGTCACCTGCAGGGGCGCGAGTGCCGCGCACGCCTCCAGCTGCTCCGCCAGTTCCCGCAGGTGGTCCTCCGGTGCGCGCGCCAGCTCCGGCACGTCGTCGCCGCCGCTCACCAGCTCCACCACCAGGGCAAGTCCCGCGTCGTCGAGCCGGGACGCCACCTCCTGCAGTGGCAGGGCCTTCAGGGTCGGGTGGCGGAGGTTGGCCTCGAGCCCATCGAACCCATGGCGCCGGGCCCGCGTGATCGCCTGCTCCAGGCTGCCGGCGAAGCCCCAGAGGCTGTGCAGCAGAACCGTGTCCATGGCATCAAGGCCGGGCGCCGGCACGTTCGCTGGCGTGGGCCTGCGGTTCGGTAGCGCTCGGTACAGGGTGCCCGCCGCGGGCCGCCGAAGATCCGACAGCGGAAGCAGTTCCTAGGGTTCCGATCCCATTCCGACCTTGCCGGTGGGATGCCTGGTCCGAGAGGAACTCACCGGACCCTGCGGGTGTCCGGTTGCACGGAGGGACAAAAGCCCGGGAGACCGCTCACCCCCACCTCCCGCCCCTCCCTCCATGAGCGAAGCCTCCAGCGCCGCGGGCGCCTTCGATCGCCGCTTGTCCGGCGAAGGCGCCGCCGCCCTCGAGAAAGAGGCCCGCCTTCCCCTCACCGGCTGGCAGCAGGAGGTGGAGCTGGGCCACCGCTACGGCCTCGAAGCCGCCGAGAGCATCGTCGACCGACGCATCTCCACCTTCTCGCGCGGCGAGCTGCCCCACTTCGCGGGCATCAACACGTTCATGAAGGCGCCCTACATCGAGGACGTGAACCGCGTCGGCGAGTTCGACGTGGCGATCGTGGGCGTACCCCACGACTCCGGCACCACCTACCGCCCCGGCACCCGTTTCGGCCCGCAGGGCATCCGCCGCATCTCCGCCCTCTACACCCCCTACAACTACGAGATGGGTGTGGATCTGCGCGAGCAGATCACCCTCTGCGACGCGGGCGACATCTTCACGATCCCCGCCAACAACGAGAAGAGCTTCGATCAAATCTCCAAGGGCATCGCCCACGTGTTCGCCAGCGGCGCCTTCCCGATCATCCTCGGCGGCGACCACTCGATCGGCTTCCCCACCGTGCGCGGCGTCTGCCGCCATCTGGGCGACAAGAAGGTGGGCATCATCCACTTCGATCGTCACGTCGACACCCAGGAGATCGACCTCGACGAGCGCATGCACACCTGTCCCTGGTTCCATGCCACCAACATGGCCAACGCCCCGGCCGAAAATCTGGTGCAGCTCGGCATCGGCGGCTGGCAGGTGCCGCGCGAGGGGGTGAAGATCTGCCGCGAACGCGGCACCAATGTGCTCACGGTCACCGACATCTGCGACATGGGCCTGGAGGCGGCGGCCCGCTACGCGATCGAGCGCGCCACCGATGGCACCGACTGCGTGTACATCTCCTTCGACATCGACTGCATCGACGCCGGCTTCGTGCCCGGCACCGGCTGGCCGGAACCCGTTGGCCTGCTCCCCCGCGAGGCCCTGAAGCTGCTGGAGCTGATCGTGCGCAACGTGTCGGTCTGCGGTCTGGAGGTGGTGGAGGTGTCGCCCCCCTACGACATCAGCGACATGACCTCCCTGATGGCCACCCGCGTGATCTGCGACACCATGGCCCATCTTGTGGTGAGCGGGCAGCTGCCCCGCCGCAGCAAACCTTCCTGGATCAGCGAGGACTGCAACATGCAGGTGGACCAGAGGTGGCGATAGGCGATGCATGAAGTCGACATGACCCGATGCCTGCTGCTCTCGATGCAGGAGTGGCGCCAGCAGCATGCGCCCCGGCAACCTGCGGTGCAGCGGGTGCATCTGCAGGTGGGGGTGTTCACCTGTGTGGAGCCTGATCAGCTCAGCTTCACCTGGCAGACCGCCGTGAAGGGCGGCTGGCTCGATGGTGCCGTGCTGCAGATCGAATCCGTGCCGCTGGTGGGGCGCTGCCTCTGCTGTGAGAGCACCTATCAGCCCAGCGCTGAGACTGGTTATCGCTCGCCCTGTTGTGATCATCCACTGGAGGAGATCGTGAGCGGCCGTGAGCTGCGGATCCGCAGTGTGGATTACATCCTCCACGAGACCTGATCATGCACAGACCGCTCACCGACACGCTGGGGCTCAATCTGCTGGCCGCCAACGACCATCAGGCCGCCCATAACCGCGAGCATTTCGATGCCTGGAGGCTGCTCTGTCTCAACGTGATGAGCAGCCCCGGCGCCGGCAAGACCTCCCTGCTCGAACGCAGCCTCTCAGTGCTGGCGCAGGAATGGGAGATGGCCGTGCTGGAGGGAGACATGACCACCCAGCTCGATGCCGAGCGGCTGGAGGCGCGGGGCATTCCGGTGGTGGCAATCACCACCGGACGGGCCTGCCACCTGGATGCGGCGATGGTGCGTGGTGGCCTGCGGCAGCTGGCTGAGCGGCTCGATCCAGGGAGCCTCGACATCCTCTGGGTGGAGAACGTGGGCAACCTCGTCTGCCCGGCGGAGTTTGCGGTGGGGGAACACCGCAAGGTGGCGTTGCTCAGCGTCACCGAAGGCGAGGACAAGCCGCTCAAGTACCCGGTGATGTTCCGCGAGGCGGACTGCGTGCTGATCACCAAGACCGATTTGCTGCCCTACCTGCCGGTGAGTCTGGAGCGGTTCGAGAGGCACATCCGCGAGGTGAATCCACGCTGTGCGGTGCTGCCTGTGTCGGCCAGCAGCGGGGAGGGCATCGACGCCTGGCATCGCTGGCTGCGGCAGGAGTTGCAGGCCCATCGCCTGCTGCTGGACGCGGCGAACGCCAGCCCGGAGCTCGTCGTGGTGGCGTCAGCAGGAGCGGCCCCATGAGCGGCCGGCAGGCCCCGGCCGGGCCCCATCAGCCACACCGAATGCCAGCTTCCAGCGTTTGATCCCTCTCTGAAATCCATCACCCTTCTTCCCACTCCGAACCATGTCTCGCTTCCGCTTCTCCATTTCTTCCGCAGGCACCCCCGCTGCCTTCAGAGGCCGCCGCGCCCTGGCCGGGGTGCTGCTGGCCTGCCTGAGCAGCAGCACCCTGGCCAGCTGCAAGGGGCCGGCAGCCGATGTGCCGGTGCGCATCGGCTACAGCGCCTGGCCCGGCTGGATTCCCTGGAAGGTGGCGGAGGAGACCGGCACGTTCAAGCAGGCCGGGGTGCCCGTGACCCTCACCTGGTTCGACGGCTACCTCGATTCCATCAATGCTCTCAATGCCGGCCAGCTGGATTGCAACAGTCAGACCCTCGGCGACACGATCTCCTCGCTGGCAGCCGGGGCCGATCTGCAGGTGGTGCTCACCAACGACATCTCCAGCGGCAACGATCAGATCATCGCGGCGCCCGGCATCCGCAGCGTGGCGGATCTGAAGGGCAAGAAGGTAGCGGCCGAAGAGGGCACGGTGGATCACTACCTGCTGCTGCTGGGTCTGAAGAAGGCGCGGGTTTCCGAGAAGGAGATCACCTTCGTGCCCCTCGAAACCGGTGCGGCGGCGGCGGCCTTCGTGGCCGGCAAGGTGGATGCGGTGGGGGTGTTCGCTCCCTTCACCACCCAGGCCCTGAAACGCCCGGGCAGCACCACCCTGTTTAGCTCGAAGGAGTTTCCCGGCGCGATCAGCGATCATCTCGTCTGCCGCCGCGATTTCGTGGCCAAAAACCCTGAGAAGATCCAGAAGATCGTCGACAGCTGGTTTGCCACCCTCGCTCAGATCAAGGCCAACCCCGCGCCCTCGCTGGCGATCCTGGCCAAGCGTGCCGGTGTGAGCGAGGCCGAGTACAAGGCCTACGACGCCGGCACCACCATCTACAACCTCGCC
>JBJTUJ010000255.1:0-6414 GCA_046080685.1 Cyanobium sp.
CCCTGCACCGGGAGCAGGTGCAGGGGGTGTTGCGGGCGGCGGTGGCTGCCCGGGGCTTTGGGCTCCACAGCCTGCTGGTGGCGGAATGGGATGGGGCGAGCAGCCTCAAGGTGCTCGCCGTGCAGGGCCGCACGCTCCAGCTGCCGCTCCAACCCAGTGAGTAGACGCTGGTGGGGTGGCGATGGCCAAGGTGATGGGCCATGTCGCCCTCGGGCTGTGCGAGAGCGAGCGGCCGGCGGCGCTGTCCATCGATGAGGCCCAGCTGCCGGCGGGGAGCACGTTGCTGGTGTGTCCGATCGGCTGTGCGGTCTCGAGCGCCGGGCAGGGGGTGCTGGTGGGGATTTTTGCCCCGGTGGTTGGTGGGGCTGGGCTGCGGACCGCTCCGCAGGCGCCTGCGCCGTCCTTACCGCCAGCGCGGGGGAACAGCGGGGCCCTCTCAGCGGACGGCGACTGAATCGGTACGGCCAGAGGCGATGCTCAGCACCCCAGGACAGAGCCCGACATCGCCCTGCATGGCAGCTCATGCTGCCATCAGGCATCTCATAAACTGTTTAAGGTGTCATCACTTATCCTCATACTCCGTTCGTCGGCTTGCCCCAGCTCAGTCCCCTTGTTCAGCACCCACCAGCGGCTCTGGAGCAGGCCCTGCAGCGGCTGGGGCGCAACATCCGCACAGCCAGGCTGCGGCGCCGCTGGCGGCTGGAGGATGTGGCCGAGCGGCTGGGCGTCAGCCGCTTCACCGTGGCCGATGTGGAGCGCGGCAAGCCCGGCACCTCGATGGCCGCCTATCTCGGTGCGCTCTGGGTGCTGGGGCTGCTCGACCAGCTGGAGGCGGTGGCCGATCCCGATCGGGATGAGGAGGGCAAGGCCCTCGAGGCGTCCCGCCAACCGGGCCAGGCCCCCCGCCGCCGGCGTTTCGACGACGACTTCTGATCCCCCTCGTCCATTCACCTCGCCCAGCCCTGGCGCTCGCCTGTCATGCCATCGGATCTCGAGTGCTACGTCTATGTGGTCCCGCCGGGCGGCACGGCGTTCGTCACGGCCGGCCGGTTTTCGCAGAACCGCGATCGGCAGGGCCAACCGGTGGGCACGTTCGTCTATGGCCGCCGCTACCGGGAGCGCACCGACGCGGTGGAGCTCGATCCGGTGCAGCTGAGGCTGCGCCAGGGCCCCTTCGAGACCGCCCGTCTGGGGGGCTTCTTCGGGGCGCTGCGCGATGCCCTGCCGGATCACTGGGGGCGCCGGGTGATCGCTCGCCATGGCGGTCTGGGGGAGCCCAGTGATTTCGATCTGCTGCTGCTCGGGCCGGATGACCGCTGCGGTGCGGTGGGCTTCGGCCGCGGCGTGGAACCACCGGCGCCGCGGCGTCGCTTCCACCGCACGCTCGATCTGGAGCGGATCAAGCAGGCGGCCGATGCGATCCTCCGCGAGGAACCCCACCGGGCAGGCTCGGCTCTGGAGCAGGTGGAGGAGCTGATCGGCCAGGCCGGCACGTCCATGGGCGGCGCCCGTCCCAAGACCACCGTGGAGGCCGATCAGGCCCTTTGGCTGGCCAAGTTCCCGGCGCCTTCCGACAGCTGGAACCAGCCGCGCGTGGAGCATGGCTTGCTGCTGCTGGCCCGGCGCTGCGGGCTGCAGGTGGCGGACAGTCGCCTCACCCGCGTTGGCGATGCCGATGTGCTGTTGGTGAAGCGCTTCGATCGCGACTGGAGCGAGGCGGGATACAGGCGCCATCGGATGGTGAGCGCCCTCACCCTGCTGCAGGCCGATGACAGCGCCACCGATCGCGATCGGTGGTCGTATCTGCTGCTGGCCGATGAGCTGCGCCGCGTCAGCGCTCAGCCGGCGGCGGACCTGCGGGAGCTGTTCGGCCGGATCTGCTTCAACGCGGCGGTCTCGAACATCGACGACCATCCCCGCAACCATGCGCTGCTGGCCCGCTCCCGCAGCTGGCAGCTCAGCCCCGCCTACGACCTCACGCCCGCACCGATGCAGGCCGAGACCCGCCGCGACCTGGCCATGGCCTGCGGCCTGGTGGACCGCAGCCCCAGCCGCTGGGCCAACCGCCGGGCGATCCAGGCAGCGGCGGGCCGCTTTCTACTGCAGCCGGCGGAAGCCGAAGCGATCGCCACCCGGATCTTCACCACGGTGGCGATCAGCTGGGAGGCCACCCTGCGGGAAGCCTCGGTGAGCCCCGGCGACTGCCAGCGACTCAGCCGCGCCTTCCTCTACCCGGGATTGGAGTTGGATCCAGAGGTGGCGGAGTGATGGCCGCGCCACTGCTCACCGTCCAGCACGGGCACAATCCACCCATGTGGGCCAGCGTGAACGCCCCATCCTCTGTCCATCGCCGACGACCTCGTTCTCTGAAGTCATCTCCCCTGATGTGCCCTCCAACATCGACTTCAAGCGTCTGTTCAAGCTCCGCCCACCTCCCGCATCGTGTTGCGCACGGGCCGCTACAGGCGCTCAACGGTGCTGGGGCGGACATCGCGATTGTTGAGCAGCTTGTATCTCGCAAAATGCTGCATCACCAGCTCCCAGTCGATGCGCCCTCGGCACGGGCCACCGGAGACGACATCAGCGGTTGGGCCTACTTCATCGAGAGCCCGGCGCTCTGCATCCGCTCGCGCAACTCCTTGATCTGGCTGAGGGCGGATGTGGCGCTGGCCGGGCTCCAGGGGAGATCGAGGGTCACGCTGCTGCGCGTGCCGTCATCGAATCGACTGGTGAGCTGAATCCGGCCGCTCATCTCCCGCACACTCCAGCCGGGGCCGTCCTCCCGCTTGATGGGATCGCGCAGGGTGATCACTCAGCGGGGCTGGAGGAAGGCATCAAGGCGCCCGGTCACTTCGCGCAGAATCGCGCGAACATGCCTTGTGCAAGCCTCAGCAGCCCTGCCCCTGCCAAAGGGAAAACCCTTGCTTTGGCTTGCATTTTGAAACGCCCCCTGTTGGATTCGAACCAACGACCGGCCGCTTAGAAGGCAGCTGCTCTATCCGGCTGAGCTAAGGGAGCCTGGGCGACCCGTTGGGGGCCCTCGCTGAGGCTGGTGCCGGCAGGGGCCGGCCTCGCCCACCCAAAGATGCCATGTCCGCCCGCCAGGTTCTGTGCCTGCCGACGGGGAGGGATGCCTAAAGTGACCAATCGTGCGGAAAGCGACGCTATGGCGGCCACCCGGCTGAGCGAGGGCCAGAAAGGCGCGATCGTGGCCCGCTTCCGGGAAGGGGAGAGCAGCCAGGACCTGGCCGCCGCCTTCGCCTGCAGTGCGGCCACCGTCACCCGGGTGGTGAAGGGAGCCCTGTCCGCCGACGACTACGAGCGACTCAAAGGTCAGCGGGGGCGCAGGAGCAGGGCCAGTGAAGAGCCGGCAGCCCCGCCGGATCCGCAGGTCGTCACCATCGCGGCGGATGTCGAGCCTGAGCCGGTGGAGTTTGACCCTGAGCCGGTGGAGGCTCCGGAACCTGCGGCGGCTTCGGAGCCATTGAGGGCTGTGGAAGTGGATGCCTTCCCGCCTGCCCCGGCCGCCCGCGGGACCCTGGAGCTGCCGGACACCGACGACGACAGCCTGCCCGGCTCCACCAGTGAGCTGGCCATCGACGATGCCGATGACTTCGGCGACGACGACGACGACTTCGCCGACGACGACGGGGCGGACGGCGATGGCGGGATGTTCACGCCGATCCCGGTGGCGCTCGGCCTCGCGGACCACACGGTGAGCGAGGCCAGGCCGCTGGTGGGGGCCGCCCTGCCGGACAGCGCCTACATGCTCGTGGACAAGACGGTGGAACTGCAGGCCCGCCCCCTCAGCGAATTCCCTGAACTGGGCCGCCTCGCCCCTGGTGAGGAGGGGCGGCAGGCGCTGGTGGTCTACGTGAACCCGCGGCAGGCGAAGCGGCAGTGTGGCCGCACCCAGCGGGTGATCAAGCTCCCCGACCCCAGCCTGCTGGAGCGCACGGCGCCCTACCTGCTGGCCCAGGGGATCAGCCGGGTGGTAATTGAAGGCGCGCTCTATGCCCTGCCCGGCTCCTGAGGGCCTTGGCCGTGCTGTTTCCCATTGACGACATCTTCACGCAGAGTCGGCTAAGGGAAGGAGCATGATTTCATCCCCCGCCGACGGCGCCCTTGCGGCCTTTGGCTCCAGTCTCACAGCCATCACCCTGGCGGAACTGGGCGACAAGACGTTTTTCATGGCGCTGATCCTGGCGGCGCGCCACCGTCCCCGCTGGGTGTTCATCGGCTCCTTTGCCGCCCTGGCGGCGGTGACGCTCATCTCCCTCGGCCTCGGCTATGGCCTGCGGGAACTGTTGCCCACCGCCGTGATGCTCTGGCTGGCCACGGTGCTGTTCCTGGGGTTCGGCCTGCGGCTGCTGCTGGCGGCCCAGCGCATGAGCGCCGATTCCGCCACGGCGGAGGCCGCTGAGGCGGAGCAAACGGTGAACCTGGCCGAGAGCCGCGCCCTGGTGCGCACGCCGGAGCAGGTGATCCGCGAATCCTTCGTGCTGGTGTTCCTGGCGGAACTGGGTGACCGCACCCAGTTCACCACCATCTTCCTGGCCACGGCCCCGGCCTTCACCTTCGCCGGCCTGCTGGCCGGCACGCTGCTGGGCCATGCCCTGGTCACCTGGCTGGCGGTGGGTGCCGGCCGCTGGATCGGCGGCCGCCTCAGCGAGCGCCTGCTCTACCGGCTCAGCGGCGGCCTTTTCCTGGTGTTCGGCCTGTTCTCCCTGCGCCAGGCCCTGGGCTGAGGCCGGCTTCAGGCGTCGTCGTCCGCGCTGCGCCCCGCCAGCAGGGCCACGGCGCTGCCGCCGCTGACCACGCCCAGGGCCAGGGCGATCCCCACCAGAAAGCCACTCGGCAGCGGTGCGGAGCGTCCGATCCCGAACTGGAGGCTGGGCCGGTCGCCGAGGTTCTGGGCGCCCAGGCAGAGGGTCACCAGCAGCAGCGAAGCGCCCGCCAGGCTGCCCAGGAGGAGTCGCAGGCGCACCAGCATGCTTGGGAGAACCCGGTGGGCTCTCAGTCTGCCGCGCCATCGGCGGCCCGTGCGCCGGCCCCTTCCCCGGCATGGAGCATGGCGTAGAGCTCGCGCCGGCTGTGGCCGCTGCGGCCCGCCAGCTCCCGGGCGGCCTCCTTGCTGCTGAGGCCCGAGGCCACCAGCGCCCGCAGCTCCGCCCGCAGCGCTGATTCCTCCCACACCGGCGCCGCCGCCGCCGGAGCACCGCCGAGCACCAGGGTGCATTCCCCCTGGGGCGGGGTGGCGCAGAAGTGGGCCAGGGCGGCCGCCACCGTGGGGCCCACCTGCTGCTCATGGCGCTTGGTGAGTTCGCGGGCCACCTGCAGGGGCCGATCCCCCAGCACCGCCAGCAGATCCTCGAGCAGGGCCACCAGCCGGTGGGGTGCCTCGAACAGCACGATCGTGCGTTCCTCCTGGGCCAGCTCCGCCAGGGCGCGGCGGCGGGCGGCTTGGCGGGGCGGCAGGAAGCCCTCGAAGCAGAAGCGTCCGGTGGGCAGGCCGCTGCTCACCAGGGCCGTGGTCACCGCGCTCGGACCCGGCACGCAGATCACCGGATGGCCGGCGGTCCGGGCCGCCGCCACCAGGGATTCGCCCGGATCCGAGATCCCGGGTAGGCCGGCGTCGCTGATCACGGCCACCGCCTCGCCGGCCGCCAGCGCCGCCAGCAGCTGGGGTTCGCGGGCACTCTGGTTGTGCTGATGGAAGCTGACCAGCCGGCCGCGGATGCCCAGGGCGTGGAGCAGCAGACCGCTGCGGCGGGTGTCCTCGCAGGCGATGCGATCGACGCCCTCCAGCACCCGCCTGGCCCGCGGCGAGAGGTCGTCGCGGTTGCCGATCGGTGTGCCCACCAGGTAGAGCACGCCCCCGGCGGGTTCGGCCCCCGGGCCCGCGGCCGGGTTCGGGGCCGATGTCGGGGCCGGGCCCGAGGTCGACGGCTGCGGCGGCTCCTGCACAATGCTCGTTTGCCTGCTCCCATGATGGCGGCTGCCCCTCTCCTGCCCGCCGGTGTCGAGCGGGACAACCTGCTGGCGGAGCTGCGGCGGCTGGCCTGGGGCGCGGCCAACATCCTGCGGGCCTATGCCAGGGGTCTGCCGCCCCCCTATGGATTCCCCGCTGTTCTGGCCGTGCACGACAACGACGACGGCCCGGTCACGGCGGCGGATCTGGCGGTGAACCGCTGGTTGCTGGAGGGTCTGGCGACAGCCTTTCCCGAGGCGCCCTGGACCCTGCTGAGCGAGGAGAGCGTGAAAGAGCAGCCCCAGCCGGGCGAGCCCCTGGCGGCCGAATGGCTGTTGATCCTCGATCCTCTCGATGGCACCCGCGATTTTCTGCAGGGCACCGGCGAGTACGCCGTGCATCTCGCCCTCGTGCGCGCCGGCCAACCGCGGCTGGGGGTGGTG
>JBJTUJ010000256.1:0-6211 GCA_046080685.1 Cyanobium sp.
GGAGCGGGCCCGGCCGAGATGGTGGACGGGGAGTGCCTCAAGGGCGATCTGCGTTCGCTGCTGGACCAGCTGCCTGAACTGCAGGGGAAGGTGCTGAAGATGCGCTACGGGATGGAGGGTGAGGAGCCGATGAGCCTCACCTCGATCGCCCGCACCCTGGGCATGAGCCGCGACAAGACCCGCAACCTCGAACGCCGTGCCCTGGAGGGCATCCGCAGCCACTCGCGCCGCCTGCAGGACTACCTGGTGGCCTGAATCATCGGCCAGGGCGGACTTCCGCCCCGGCTGGGGCGAACTCCGTACCAGGATGCGCCGGACCAGGGCCATAGCGTGCCTGGGATCTGCTTCCCCTTCCGTGACCTCCCCAGCCGATTACGCCGTCCGCCCGGTGCTCCGGTCTCTGGGGGTGCTGGCTACGGCGGCCGGTGATCGGCTCACGGCTGGTGTGATGCCAACCTCTCCCCTCCAGCGGGAACGGGAGCTGGAGCAGGCTCGCCGCCTGGGTCGCTGGGAGACCGAAGAAGACCGGCGCATGGTGCGGGAGCACGAGGCACGGCTGGTGCTCGACAAGGCCGGCCGGACCGGTGCCGTGGGCCTGGTAGTGGTCTCCTGGTGCGTGCCGCTCCTGTGGCCCGTGGCCCTGGTGGGCAGCCTGCGGCTGTTCCCGCGCACCACCCGCCGGGTGCTTCTCTCCGTGGTGGCCACCGGGGCCCTGGGTGTGGTGGGCCTGGCGCTGCTGGTGGGCCAGGTGAGCCGCCTCGCCCTGCCGCCGTCGGCCCCGGAGGTGCCCGCTGCCCTGGAGTCGGGCCGCCCTGCCCTGCCGCCGGCAGCGCCGGAATGGAACCGTCCCTGAGCCCGGGCAGGCCCGCCTTCAGGCCCCGAGGGTGACCGCCAGCTCCAGCTGCTCCAGTGGGGCCTGCGGTTCCGGCGGAACCAGAAGCAGCACCGTGCCGCCGGTGGGGGTGCTCTCCGGCCGCTGCTGCAGCACCTCCAGCGCCACCACGGTGCGCCGCCAGTTCTGCCGCCGCGCCTCCAGCAGCACCACGAAGTCCTCGCAGGTCCAGCGGGCCCCTTCCCCGCGGCAGGGATAGCGCTCCACCAGATCGAGGATCTCCAGCTCCTGCAGGGGGGGGCGCTCTGCCGGATCCCAGACCAGCACCAGCCGGCCGCCCTCGAGGGCATTGGCCTCGATCAGCGGGGCCTGGCGGGTGAGCAGGTCCTCGAGGGCCACCTCGCCGTCGTCGCGCTCGATCGCCCCCAGCAGCGCCTCCAGCACCAGCTGGGTGTCGTCGTCGAGGCCGGTGTCATCGGCGGCCAGCAGGCCGGTTACGGCCTGCTCGATCCGCTCCTCCGGCAGCACGGTGGTGAGGGTCTGGACGATGGCGCCGAGCACGTCGCCGCCGCCTTCGGGATCGTCGATGTCCAAGAGGTCGGGATCGGCGAGGAAGCGCTCGATCGCCGCCAGCACTAGGGCCTGTTCGGGTGAGAGGGCCGCCATGGCCACCATGCCGGGGATGGCCCCACCATGGCGCCGTTCGGCTGCGGGCGGGGCCCTTGCGCGGGTCCCGTTGCATGGAAGGGTGGGACGGACTCCCCATTCCCGGCTCGGCCCCATAGGGTCGGTCCCGATCCCATCTCCTCGCCCGATTCGCTCCCCGGCACCGCGCCCCGTTTCATGGTCCGCTTCCTGCACACCGCCGACTGGCAGATCGGCAAGCCCTACGGCAGGGTGCCGGAGGGCCGCAAACGGGTGCTGCTGCAGCAGGAGCGGCTCCACGCCATCGGCCGCATCGCCGCCGTGGCCCGGGAGCGGCAGGTGGCCTTCGTGCTGGTGGCGGGAGATCTGTTCGACTCGCCCACCGTGCCGCCGGAGGCGGTGCTGGAGGTGCTGGAGGCGATCGGCGCGATGGAGCGTCCGGTGCTGGTGATCCCCGGCAACCACGACCACGGCGCCCCCGGCAGCGTCTGGCACCGGGCGGAATTCCTGCGGGAGCGGCAGCGGCTGG
The DNA here is from genome assembly GCA_046080685.1 of Cyanobium sp. GTDB lineage: Bacteria > Cyanobacteriota > Cyanobacteriia > PCC-6307 > Cyanobiaceae > Cyanobium. The sequence goes on from JBJTUJ010000256.1 coordinate 2,007, forward strand.
CGCCCGTCTTGCAGGTGCTGCTGCAACCCGGGCCGGTGGAGGTGGCGGGGTCGGTGGCGGTGGTGCTGCCCTGCCCCCTGCTGCGTCGGGCCGACCACGGCGATCCGGCGGCCTGGATCGCCGGCCTCGATCCGGCCGCCCTGCCCGCGGGCGGACCCCGGATCGTGCTGGCGCACGGCGGCGTCACCGGCTTCAGCGCCCGCGACTACGACGAGGAGGCCCAGGAGGGCGCCGCCAACCGCATCGATCTGGCGGCCCTGGCAGCCGCGCCGGTGGGGGTGGACTACGTGGCCCTGGGCGACTGGCACAACCTCCGCCAGGTGGGTCCCGCCGCCTGGTACCCCGGCACCCCCGAACCCGACCGCTTCGACCAGGGCGAAGGGGAGCGGCGGGGCCAGGTGCTGGTGGTGGAGCTCGAGCGGGGGGCGCCGCCGAAGGTGGAGCCGGTGGTCACCGGGCGCTTCGCCTGGCACAACCTCTCCTTTCGCTTCGGCGACGACGGCGATCTCGATCGCTTCGAGCAGCGTCTCCAGGAGCTGCTGGGGGAACGGGTGGGCCGCGACCTGCTGCGGCTCGAGGTGGCGGGCAGCCTCAGCCTCGCCGGCCATCGCCGCTACGACGCCCTGATCGAGCGGCTGGAGCTGCGGCTGCTGCGGCTGCGGCGCAAGGGGCGCTGCGATCCGGCCCCCGGGGCGGCGGAGCTCGAAGCCCTCACCCTCCGCCCCGGCGACCCGCTGATCGCCCGCGTGTCCACGGAGCTGAGGGACCGCCTGGCGACCCAGGAGGCCGAAGGCGACGAGCCGGCCGCCGCCGTCAGCCGGGCCGCCCTCTGCGACCTGTTCCGCCTCGTCACCGCCGACTGAGCTCCCGATGCGTCTGCTGCACTGCCATCTGCGTCAGGTGCGTCTCCACGGCGACCTGCAGGTGTCCTTTGCGCCCGGGCTCACCCTGATCGGCGGGCCGAACGAGGCGGGCAAGAGCACCCTGGTAGAAGCTCTACACCGCACCCTGTTCCTGCGGGCCGCGGCCACCGGCGCACCGGTGGAGCAGCTGCGCTCCCGTCTCCACGCCGGCCATCCCCAGGTGGAGCTGGCGTTCGAGGCCCGCGGCGATCGCTGGCAGCTGGCCAAACGCTTCAGCGGTGGCAGCGGCAGTGTCCGCCTGGCCCGGGAGGGGGAGGAACCCCTCACCGGGCCCGCGGCGGAGGAGCGGCTGGCGGAACTGCTGGGCGTCCGCGAGATCCTGGCTGGCAGCCAGAAGGGCCAGCTCCCCTCCCGCTGGGCCCATCTCTGGGTGATGCAGGGCCGTGGCGGGGAGGATCTGCTGGCCCGCGGCGGCGCCGCCTACGACCTCGATGCCCTGGTGGCTGCTCTGGAGCAGGGGGGCGGGGCGGCCCTGCAGTCGCCGCTCGACCAAGCGGTGAGCGGCCGGATCGAGGAGCTGCTGACGGAGACCTTCACCCCCCGCAGCAACGAGGTGCGACGGGGTTCGCCCCTGTTCCTGGCCGCCCGGGTGGAGCAGGAGGCCCGCCGCACCCTGGAGGAGGCCCTGGAGCGGCTGCAGGCCTGGGAGGCGGCCAGCGATGCCCTTGCCGCTCTGGAGGATCGGCTGGAGGAGATCCGCGAGCGGGCCCTGCCTGCGCTGGTGGCTGAGCGGGAGCGGCTGCGCCGCAACGCGCTCCGGGCAGCCGAGCTCGACACGGCCCTGCGCCTGCGCAGCGGTGCGCTCGGGCCGCGGCTGCTGCAGCGCAAGGCCCTGCTGGCCGACCAGTCGGAACTCGGCGAGCTGGAGCGCCTGCTGGCGGAGCAGCAGCGCCGGGCGGGGCTGCTGGCGCGCGAGCGGTCGGCGGCGGCGACGGCCGTGGCCGGCGCGGAGCAGGCGCTGGTGGAGGCGCGTCGCACGCGGGAAGGGCTGGAGCGCCAGCGCGAGGAACTGATCCAGCGGGGCCAGTTGGTGCAGCGGCTCTCGGAGCGGGCCAGGTTGGAGCAGGAACGGGGCCGGCTGGCGCGGGACCGGGTGGCCCGGGCCGGGCGCGAGCGCAGGCTGGCTGAGCTCGAGGCCCGGGAGCGGGAGCTGTCGCCGATCGCTGCCGCCCAGGTGGCCGAGCTGCGGCGTGCCGAGCAGGCCGTCCGCGAACTCACCGGCCGCCTGGAGGCGCTGGGAACCGGGGTGGAACTGCTGGCCGCCGACTGCCCCGTGCGGATCGATGGGGTGCCGCTGGCGCCGGGAGCTGAGCGGCGCCTGGGCGAAGTCTTCGAGCTGGCGGTGGGTGAGGGAGTGACGCTCCGGATCAGCCCCGGCGGTGGCCAGGCCCTGGCGGAAGGGCGCCGCCAGCGGCACGCTGCCGTGCAGGCGCTGGCAGCCCTGCGTCAGCAGCTGGGTGTGGCCACGGCGGAGGCGGCGGAGGCCGTGGCGCGGGAGCGGGAGGCGATCGCCCAGGAACGGGCCGCCCTGCTGGCGGCCGGTGGCGACGCCGGCGGGGCGGACGCCGCCGCCACGCAGGTCCTGGAGGAGCGGCTGGCTGCCCTGGCCGAGGAGATCGCCGCCCAGGAGGAGATCCGCCGGCTTCTGGAGCAGCAGGCCCCCCTGCCGGCGGACGCGGAGGGGCTGGACCGCTGCCACCGGGCCCTGCAGCAGACCTACCGGGAACAGCAGGCGTTGCTGCAGACGGCCGATCAGGAGCTGCGCCAGCGGGAGCAGGAGCTGCAGCGCCTCCGCGGCGAGGAGGCCGGGGTGGCCGAGCGGCAGGTGGCGCTGGAGGCGGATCTGCGCAGCCGGAGCGAGCGTCAGGCGCGGCTGCTGGAGCAGCATGGCGATCTGCAGGCCCTGGGCCAGGCGGTGGAGGCCCTCAGCCGCGAGGTGGATGGCGCCCAGGGGGAACTGGCCGAGCTCCGCAGGGCCCTGCAGGAGCTCGGGGCAGGCGGCGACGCTGAGCGGCTGACGGCGATCGAGGCCGAGATCGGACGCCTGGAGAGTGAGCAGGCGATCCTGCTGGGGGAGAGGGGGGGAGCCCGGGAGCGCTGCGAGCGCATCGGCGGTGAGGACCCACCGGCCGCGGTGGAACGGGCCCGGGTCGCTCTGGAGACCGCCGCGGAGGAGCACGCCGCTCTGCAACGCCAGGCGGATGCCCTGCAACTGCTGCGCCAGCTGTTCGCCGAGGCCCGCTCCGATCTTTCCAGCCGCTACAGCGAGCCGCTGGCGCGGGCGATCGAGAGCTACCTGGCGCCGCTGCTGCCGGCGGGCCCGGCCTGCCGGCTGGGCTACGAGCCCTCAAGCGGGTTCTTCGGGCTGGAACTGCAGCGCGGCGGCGAATTCTTCGGCTTCGAGGCCCTCAGCGGCGGCATGCGCGAGCAGCTGACGGCGGCCCTGCGGCTGTCGATGGCGGATGTGCTGCGGGCCGGCCACGACGGTTGCCTGCCCCTGATCTTCGACGATGCCTTCACCAACGCCGATCCCCAGCGGGTGGGGATGGTGAAGCGGATGCTCACCACGGCGGTGGAGAGGGGGCTGCAGGTGATCCTGCTCACCTGCGATCCAGCCCCCTATGCCGATCTGGTGCAGGCCGTCGGCGTGCCCGCCGGCCTGGTGTCCCTGGCGCCGCGTTAGGCGGCCGGAGGGCGGGAGATGCCGAGGAGCTCACCGGCGAACTGCTCACTGAAGCCGGCCTGGATCTGCCAGGCGGTCAGGAGGGTCTTGGCGACGCGGCGCAACTCCTCGATGTCCTGGCAGCTGTCGATGGCGCGGGAGTGGACCTCCATGGAGAAACGGCGGTTGAGCGAGAGAACATCGGACACGCGGTGTTGTTCAAGTAACGAAACGTTACAAGGGTTGGACCGGTTGCGGGGGCTCCCGGCGGGCGGTTGCCCGAACCGCGATCGCCCTGTCCCTCTCCCCGGCCCCGTCCCGACCTGCTCTGCAGCCCCGCCGCTGCGGTCCCTCAGAAGAACTGGTCGAAGTTGTCGAAGTCGACGGCCTGGAAGTTGCCCGACTGCACCTGCTCCATCAGCCGCGCCAGCTGCACCCACAGCGCCCCGGCCGTGGCGATCGACAGCACGAAGGCCACAAGCAGCGCCGTACCGCCGCCGAAGCCGAACACCTGCAGGCTGCCGCCGATGAACAGGGTCACCCCCAGGATCAGGCCGATCCAGGGCAGCACCGTTTCCCGGGTCCCCAGCGGCAGCAGCGAGAGGCGATCCTGTTTCCAG
>JBJTUJ010000257.1:0-4088 GCA_046080685.1 Cyanobium sp.
CTTGGTGGCCGCGGCCGTGGCGGTCCACGCCATGCTCCACGGCCAGGAGGCCCCGGGCCATCTGCTGTGGTGGCTGGGGGCCGCCCTGGGTTCGGGCGGTGTGCTCCTCGGCAGCTTCGCCTTGCTGCGCCGCCTCGGCGACGTGTGGACCGGCCGCCTGGCCCTGGCGCTCTGCCTGGCCGGAGGCGTGCTGGCCCTGCTGCCGAACCTCTGAGGGGCTCCCCTGGCCAGGTGAAGGGATCCGGCAGCAACGGATACGCCGGAACCGTTCAGCGGGGCTAGTGTGAGCAAACCCGATGCGGCCCCATGACCGAGCTGTTCCTGCTGGTGTCCGTGTTCGGCCTTCTCGGTCTGGTGTTCTTGCTCAGCGTCGACTCCGACGATGACAACGGCGGCGGCGGACTCATGCAGCCGGCCCTGGTGCCGGTGCGGGTTCGCCGCTGATTTCCCGGTCCAACCCCTCCAATCACGTCAAATCCACCTCTTCGCCTTGATGTGACATCGGTCACATCAAGGCGATTCTTTTGTGCCGGGCTCCGGCATCACGGTTCCTAGGTTCAACGTTGCCTGGAGGTGCTCCCTCCCCTGAGATCGCCGATGCTCAGCCCCGGGAGCCCGTCCCGCCGTCCCAGCCGCAGGATGCTGGCGGTGCTGGTGCTTATGCTCTGCGCCGCAGCCCTGCTTCCCATTCTGGGTCTGCTGCTGTTCGCCCTGGCGGGCCGGGGCGGACTGGCACCCGGCGCCGGCGGTCTCGCTCCCCTGGCCCACACCCTCCTGCTGGTGGTGGGGGTGGGGGTGGGAGGTGCGGCCCTGGGCACCGCCAATGGCTGGCTCACCGCCTGCTGCGACTTTCCCGGCCGCCGGGCCCTGCGGATCGCCCAGCTGGTGCCGCTGGCCACCCCCTCCTACCTGCTCGCCGCCACCCTGATCGATCTCGGCAGCCGCCTGCGGCTGCGGATCCACGGCGATGGCTGGGCCCTGCTGGTGCTCACCCTGGCCACCTACAGCTACGTGTTCCTGCTCGCCACCGAAAGCTTCGGCCAGGGGGGCCGCCGGCAGCTGGAGGCCTCTCGCACCCTGGGCTGCGGTCCGTGGAGTGGCTTCCGCCGGGTGGCCCTGCCGATGGCCCTGCCGGCCATCGGAGCCGGCATCGCCCTCAGCGGCATGGAGGTGGTGAACGAACTGGGGGCGGTGGAACTGCTCGGCGTGCCCACCCTCTCGGGCGGAATCCTGCAGCGCTGGCAGAACGATGGCGATCCGCAGGGGGCGGTGGGCATGGCCCTGCTGGCCCTCGCGATCGTGAGCCTGCTAGTGGCAGCGGAGCGCCGGCTGCGGCGCCGCAGCCGGCGCTGGAGCATGGGCGTGGCCGGAGTCGGCGAACCGCTGTGGCAGCTCCAGGGGGTCCGGGCCCTGGGCGCCCAGCTGGTCACCCTGCTGCCGCCCTTGCTCACCCTTGGCCTGCCCCTGCTCTGGGCTCTTCTGAGCCTGGATCAGCTGGAGGGCGAATCTCCCCTCGAGCTGGCCAGCCTCAGCCTCCGCTCCCTGGCCCTCGGCCTGCTGGCCGCCGCCCTCACCCTGGCGGCAGGTCTGCTGCTCTCGATCGCACGCCGCTGGCTGCCGTCCCGCTGGCTGGAGCGCCTCGGCTTCGTGGCGGGCATGGGCTACGCGGTGCCCGGGGCGGTGCTGGCCCTGGCCCTGCTGCTGCTGGGGGGGCCCCTGCAGCTGGCACCGCTGTTCCTGCTGGTGTGGGGCTATACCGATCGCTTCCTGGCCGTGAGCAAGCAGGGCCTAGACGCCGGCCTGGAGAGGATTCCTCCCTCGATCGATGAAGCGGCCACGGGCCTGGGCTGCAGCTGGACGGAGGTGCTGCGGCGCGTGCATCTGCCTCTGCTGCGCGGGCCCCTGCTGGTGGGGACCCTGCTGGTGTTCGTGGATGTGGTGAAGGAGCTCCCCCTCACCTTCGCTCTGCGCCCGTTCGACTTCGACACCCTCTCGGTTCGCGTGTACCAGTACGCCAGCGACGAAAGGGTGGGAGCGGCCCTGATCCCGGCCCTGCTGATCCTGCTGCTGGGCCTGGTGGCCTCCCTGGCGCTGGTGCCCCAGCTCGAGCGGAGCGCCGCTGGCGGAGCCGATGCCCAGGGCCCCGGGGACATGCCCTGAGGGCCGGCAGCTGCGGCAAGGAGGTGGTCAGTCCTTGCCGCAGCGGCACTTGCCACCCTTCCAGTTGGAGCACTTCTTCTCCTTGCAGCCCTTCTTCTTGGCGGCCGTCAGCGGAGCACGGGCGGTTCCGCCGTCGCCGGTGCGGAGGGACTCGCGTTCGTTGCCGAGGGGCTGGGCCATGGGGCGAAGGGAGCTTGCTGCGAATGACTCGCAACCTAAACAACCCGCCGCCCTCTTTGCAAGCGATTCTCAATAGCGAGAAATGTTGCGAGGGCGCTCACTTGTAGATCACCACGTCAACGCCGGAGGTGCGGCGCCGCACTTCCACTCCGGTGTCGTGCTCGCCGCGATGCAGCTGCAGATCGATCTCCTCCTCCCCCAGGTGCAGGCCGCTGATCTCCAGCCGGTCGATGCGGGCGGGCAGCACCGGATTGCGGAACAGCACCCGCACCCGGCCGCTCTCGGCATCGCGACCGATCCCCATCCCCGTGATCGCCTCCAGCAGGCCGAAGACCGTGCCGCTCGCCCAGGCCTGGGGGCTGCAGGCCACCGGGTAATGGGTGGGCCCTTCGTCGTCACGGCGCGTGAAGCCGCAGAACAGCTCCGGCAGCCGGAACATCGGCATCTCCTTGGCCGTGTCGAACATGCCCATCAGGATCCTCATCGCGCCATCGGAGTGGCCGTAGCGCGCCAGGCCCAGACCGATCACGGCGTTGTCGTGGGGCCAGATGGAGCCGTTGTGGTAGCTCATCGGGTTGTAGCGGGCCTCCCGCTCGTCGAGGGTGCGCACGCCCCAGCCGTTGAAGCTGGAAGGTGAGAGCAGCTGGCGCGCCACTGAAGCCGCCGCCTCCGGCGTGGCGATGCCGGTCCAGAGGCAGTGACCCGCGTTCGAGCTGCGCACGGCGCAGGGCCGCCCTTCCCCATCGAGGGCGAGGGCATAGGTGCCGATGCGAGCCAGCCAGAAGGCCCGGTGAAAGCGATGGCGCAGTCCATCCGCTTCCCGGCGCAGGTCCTCGGCCTGGCGGTCATGGCCGAAGCGCTCGAGGATCGCCGCCATCGCCCGCCGGGCCCCAAAGGCATAGGCCTGCACCTCACAGAGGGCGATCGAGCCCTGCGCGAGGCGACCGTCGGCATGGTGCACGGCGTCGTCGGAATCCTTCCAGCCCTGGTTGCGCAGTCCCCCCTGGGCGGCGCAGAGGTAGCGCAGAAAGCCATCGGCACTGCGTGACTCGGCACCGCGGATCCAGGCCATGGCCGCATCGAGGGCGGGCAGCAGCTCACGCAGGAAGGGCTCATCGGCGCTGCGGGCCAGATAGTCGCCCGCCAGGATCAGGAACAGGGGAGTGGCGTCCACCGAGCCGTAGTACCGGCGGAACGGCACCTCCCCCAGAGCCGCCATCTCCCCCAGTCGGGCCTCGTGCAGCACCTTGCCGGGCTCGGCATCGGAGGCGGGATCCAGATGATCCGCCTGGTGCTCCGCCAGGAACCCCAGCACGCCTCGGGCCACCCGCGGCTCCACCAGCAGCATCTGGCGGGCGGTGATCAGCCCGTCGCGGCCGAAGGGGCAGCTGAACCAGGGCACTCCCGCATAGGGATAGAGGCCGTGGTTGTAGCGGGTGGCGAGCAGGTGAACGTCGGAGAACGAGCGGGCCACCCAGCTGTCGAAGGCCGGGTTGTCGGTGCTGAGGGAGGCCGCCATCCGGCGCGCTTCCCGGAAGCGGTTGATGGTGGCGTCGTGGGCCGCATCGAACGCCTCCTCAGGCGTGCGGGAGAGATCCGGATCGGAACTGAAGTCGAGCTCCAGACACAAACGACGGGAGCAACGGGGGTCGAGGTTCAGGGTGAGGCTGAGATGGTTCTCGCCCACCTCCTCGATCGCTCCCCCGAGCCGCAGGATGGTGCGGCGGTCCTCGCCATCGAGACCCCGA
>JBJTUJ010000258.1:0-2883 GCA_046080685.1 Cyanobium sp.
CCCTCGTCGAGCAGCTTGCGGAACATCTCCACGCCGGTCACGGTGCACTTGCGGGTGTCCTTGATGCCGACGATCTCGACTTCCTCGCCCACCTTCACCTTGCCGCGCTCGATCCGGCCGGTGGCCACGGTGCCGCGGCCGGTGATGGAGAACACGTCTTCCACGGCCATCAGGAACGGCTTGTCCACCTCGCGCTCAGGCTCGGGGATGGCGGTGTCGACCGCTGTCATCAGTTCGCCGATCTGGACTTCCCATTCGGCATCGCCTTCCAGCGCCTTGAGGCCAGACACCTTGACCACGGGGATGTCGTCGCCGGGGAAGTCGTAGCTGCTTAGCAGCTCACGCACTTCCAGTTCGACCAGCTCGAGGATCTCCTCGTCGTCGACCATGTCGCATTTGTTCAGGGCAACCACCAGGGCAGGCACGCCCACCTGCTTGGCCAGCAGGATGTGCTCCTTGGTCTGGGCCATGGGGCCGTCGGTGGCGGCCACCACCAGAATGGCGCCGTCCATCTGGGCGGCACCGGTGATCATGTTCTTCACGTAGTCCGCGTGACCGGGACAGTCGACGTGGGCGTAGTGGCGGGCTTCGGTCTCGTACTCGACGTGGGCGGTGTTGATGGTGATGCCGCGCTCACGCTCTTCAGGAGCACCGTCGATCTGGTCGTAGGCCTGGGCCTTGGCCATGCCCTTCTTGGCCAGCACGTTGGTGATGGCGGCGGTGAGGGTGGTTTTGCCGTGGTCAACGTGGCCGATGGTGCCGATGTTGACGTGGGGCTTGTTCCTTTCGAACTTCTCGCGAGCCATGACGTAAAAGAATCGGGGGGTTGTGTGTGGGTATAGAGATCAGGAATTGCCCTGATTCTTGGAAATGATGGCCTCGGCAACATTACGAGGAACTTCCTCGTAATGGCTGAATTCCATCGAGAAGATACCCCGACCCTGAGTCATGGATCGGAGCTGGGTGGCGTAGCCGAACATCTCGGCCAGTGGCACCTTGGCCTGGACTTTGGACTGTCCGTCGTCGACGGACTGCCCCTCCACCTGGCCGCGGCGGGAGGAGAGGTCGCCGATGATCGAACCAAGGAAATCCTCGGGAACCTCGACCTCCACCTTCATCATCGGCTCAAGAAGCACGGGATTGCACTTCTTGACGCCGTCCTTGAAGGCCATGGAGCCGGCGATCTTGAACGCCATCTCCGAGGAGTCGACGTCGTGGTAAGAACCGTCGACCATCGTGACCTTGACGTCGATCATCGGGAAACCCGCAATCACGCCGGACTGGCAGGTTTCCTTCATGCCGGCTTCCGCCGGACCGATGTACTCCTTGGGCACGATGCCGCCAACGATCTTGTTGACGAACTCGAAGCCGGAGCCGGGTTCACCGGGCTCCATCTCGATCACCACGTGGCCGTACTGGCCCTTGCCGCCGGTTTGGCGGGCGAACTTCCCTTCGCCCTTGGCGCGGCTGCGGATGGTTTCACGGTAGGCCACCTGGGGAGCGCCGATGTTGGCTTCCACCTTGAATTCCCGCAGCATGCGGTCGACAAGGATCTCCAGGTGGAGTTCGCCCATGCCGGCGATCACCGTTTGATTGGTTTCCGGATCGGTGCGCACACGGAAGGTGGGATCTTCCTCGGAAAGAGAGGTGAGAGCCTTGGATAGCTTCTCCATGTCGCCCTTGGTCTTGGGCTCCACGGCCACCGAGATCACGGGCTCGGGGATGAACAGGGATTCCAGGATGATCGGATCCGAGTCGATGCAGAGGGTGTCGCCCGTGGTGGTGTCCTTCAGGCCCAGCACCGCGCCAAGATCGCCGGCACGCAGCTCATCCACTTCCTCGCGCTCATCGGCCTTGAGCAGAATCAGACGCGAGATCCGCTCCTTCTTGTCCTTGGTGGAATTGAGAACGTAGCTGCCCTTCTGCAGCACCCCGGAATAGACCCGCACGAAGGTGAGCTTGCCGTAGGGATCGGCCATCACCTTGAAAGCCAGGGCGCTGAACGGCGCGCTGTCGTCGCTGGGGCGGGCCGATTCGGTGCCGTCGGGCAGAACGCCCTGAATGGGGGGCACATCAACCGGGGCCGGCAGGTAGTCGACCACGGCGTCGAGCACCAGCTGAACGCCCTTGTTCTTGAACGCCGAACCGCACAGTATCGGTACCAGGCCGTGGTGGGTGACCCCGCTGCGGATGCCCTTGATCAGCTGCTCTTCGGTGAGTTCGCCGTTCTCGAGAAAGGCCTCCAGCAGCTCTTCGTCGGTTTCAGCCACCGACTCCATCAGCTTCAGCCGCCACTCCTCGGCCTCATCCTTCATGTCGTCGGGGATTTCGCCCTCGAGGATGTCGGTGCCCAGGTCGTTGGTGTAGAGAACGGCCTTGTTGCGCACCAGATCAACGATGCCCTTCAGATCGCCCTCAGCCCCGATCGGCAGTTGGATGGGCGCGGCATTGGCCTTGAGCCGATCCTTGATCTGCTCATAGACCTTCAGGAAATTGGCACCGGTGCGGTCCATCTTGTTGACGAACACGATCCGGGGAACGTTGTAGCGGTCGGCCTGGCGCCAGACGGTTTCCGACTGGGGCTGGACACCGCCCACGGCGCAGAACACGGCGACCACACCATCAAGCACGCGCATCGAGCGCTCCACTTCGATCGTGAAATCGACGTGCCCGGGGGTGTCGATGATGTTGATGCGGTTGTCCTTCCAGCTGGTGGAGATGGCGGCCGCGGTGATGGTGATGCCACGCTCGCGTTCCTGCTCCATCCAGTCGGTGACGGCGGCGCCATCGTGCACCTCGCCCATTTTGTGCACCACGCCCGAATAGAAAAGAATCCGCTCGGTGGTGGTGGTTTTGCCCGCGTCAATATGAGCGGCAATACCG
>JBJTUJ010000259.1:0-2763 GCA_046080685.1 Cyanobium sp.
GCCGGGTCGAGGGAATCGGCGGGGAAGTAGGCGTTGCCTTCGAGCTTGACGATGTCGTCGCTGCTGGCGATCACGACGCCGTTCCAGCGGGCTTCCATGGCAGGGGGGCGAAGGGTGTCCTCATCCTGCTGCCTAGGCTCAACCCACTGCCGGGATGCCCGCCATGGATCATCCCGCAACCGAACTCACGGCACCCCGCTCGATCAAGACGGAGTGCGGCCGGGCCAAGTACGCCGAACTGGCGCAGCGCCAGGGCCCCCTGGCGCGGCTGCGGCTGGCCTGGTTCGTGGCGATCGCCAGCCTCAGGGACTGGCGGCTGCCCTAAGAGCGAATAGAGCCCGCCAGCCTGCGGCTGTGCTGCCGGTGGGCGCAGAAACGTCTGCCGGGATTCACAGCATCAGTGAATGCGTGCTCGGTGATCTGGCTGCAGATCTGCTGCTGATCTCGAGGTCTTATCCACCGGGGGCCGACCTGTAGAACCCGGCACGAGCACCGCGGTACCGTCGGGCCCCCAGAGAATAAAGATGTTTACAATAGCTCGGTGACTCCCGGTGCTGCAAGGGAACTGGAGTTCACCGAAAGGGCATCCAATGAAATAAATGAATACAACAGCCCGCCCGCACTACACACCCTTGTCGCGCAGATGACACTTAGCGGAAGCTTAACCAGGGCACAAATAGTCCACGTCAAAACAATGACAGAACCGTGTAAAATTCCCGTTCTCCGTGTCTCTGAGCTTCGTTCAACTGGAATCCCCGATCCAGGCCGTCAACGGTGTGATCAACCTGGCGACGGCGCCTCTTACGGCGAATGCTGAAATATCTGCCTTCAATCCTGCGAGTGGATACATTTACACCGTTGGAGGTGGCTCAGGCTCCATCGTTGCCAGCGATCTCACAGATCCATCCCGGCCCAAAGCTGTAGCGATCGCCAAACCTGCCGACAACAGTCAGACCCTTCAGAGTGTTGCCGTCTTCGGCAAACTGCTGGCCGTAGCAGTTCAGAATACAATCAAAACGGATTCGGGTTTCATCCGGTTCTACGACCTCAGCAACCCGGCACTTCCCGTTCATACCAGCACGGTTTCCGTCGGCGCCCTGCCCGACATGGTCAAGTTCAGCGCCGACGGCAAGAAGTTGCTGATCACCAACGAGGCCGAACCGAAGTCGGACTACACCATTGATCCTGTCGGCTCGATCTCGCTGATCGACACCTCCGGCTATCTCTCAAGCACTCCGGCAGCCCCAGCCCAGGCCAATGTTCAGAGTGTAGATTTCAGCGCCTGGAACAATCGCAAGGCCGAGCTGGTCAATCGCGGCATCCGCATCACCGGCAAATCCGGCGTCACCACCACGGTAGCTCAGGATATTGAGCCAGAAGCGATTGCGATCACAGCCGATGGCAGAACGGCCTTTGTTTCGCTGCAGGAAAACAACGCAGTCGCCGTGCTGGACATCAGCACCACCACTCCGAAGATCACCTCGATCTTCTCGGCCGGCATTAAAGACTGGGATCGCGGCCAGGCAGCAGCCACCAACATCACCTACACCCTCAGCTATGCCGCCGGCAACGCCAACCTCCCTACCGGCGTGCAGCCGGGCGGTCTGTCGGGCCTCTGGTTTGACGGGGTGGAGACGGTATCCGGCAAGCAGCTGGATATCTGTTACTCCATCACCGATCGCGGCCCCAACGGCACCCTGACCAACGGCCAGCGGCAGTTCCTGGATCCCGACTTCCAGCCCAGCATCTACAAGCTGGGCATGGACCGCGCCACGGGTGCGGTGAGCGAGCTTGGCAAGATTGGCCTCAAGCGTGTGGACGGCACGGCGCTCACCGGCCTGCCGCAGCTGGCGGGCAAGGATGAGCTTCCGGTGGATGGCGCCAACAACCCACTCTCCTACGACCCCTTCGGTATCGACTCGGAGACCGTTTCGGTGTTCACAACCACCATCGCTGGTGTGAGCCGCAAGGTGTTCGCTGTCGGTGATGAATACCGCGGCCAGATTGGCCTGTTTGATTTCAGCACCGGCAATCTCATCCAGCGCTATATCCCAGCCGGCCAGAAGGCCCAGCTGCAGGCCCAGCACGGCAGCGTGATCGGCGCCGAAACGAGCGACAGCCTGCCGGCGATCTACGCCAACCGCTGGGCCAACCGCGGCATTGAAGGCATGACCTTCAACAGCACCGATGGGTTGCTCTACGCCTTCGTGCAGAGCCCTCTCGACAAAGACGGCCTTGGCCTCAGTGCAAGCCGCAGCAAATCCGAGCTGACCCGCATCCTGGCGATCGATCCCGCCACCGGTGTGCCGGTGAAGGGGCATCTCTACCTGCTCAGCGGCCGCACCGGCCAGGACAAGATCGGCGATGTCACCTACGACGCCGCCCGTGGCGTGTTCCTGGTGAGGGAGCGCGACAGCAGCCGGGCGCTCAATGGCTTCAAAAGCGTGTACGAGGTGGATCTGCGCGGTGCAACCAACACCCTGCCACTCACCATCGCCAGCACGGGCTCCACCAGCTGGAGCGACGCCATCGGCGTCGCCAGCCCCGAGCTGCTGGACAACAGCCTCACCCCGGTGGGCGGGGTCTACACCGCTTCCAGCGCCGATCGCCTGGCTGCTGCCGGGATCAAGCTGGCCAGCAAGGTGGAGCTGTTCAACCTGCCGTCGGTGGGCGGCACCCTCAGCTACGACAAACCGGAAGGCCTCACCCTGCGCGACGACGGCGCGGTGGTGATTGCGGCGGCTACAAACCCGCCACCAACCA
>JBJTUJ010000260.1:0-3771 GCA_046080685.1 Cyanobium sp.
CTAAGGCAGAACTCCCGTCCAGGGGCCTTCATGCGAGCCGGCTCCACCAGCCAGGCCTTGATGACGTGGATCTCATCCCCCCGCAGCGGCTGGCTCAGCTGCAGGCATGAACAACCTGGTGGCAAACCCCAGTTAGTGGGCGGGCGCTGATGCGATGGCTGCCAGGTTGCGGTGAAACAGCCTTCAGGCCTGAGGCCTCTGGTGAGCGAGCGGAATCGTGGAGATCCCCAGCCTGAGCCTTCAACAGTCGGTGGACCTCAAGCAGGCCTGCTCCGATGAGGCCCAAAGCCTCACACCCTGGCTCGCAGACACCTGGACCGTGTCTCAGGGGGGCTTTGGGATCACCCTGGAGCGGATCGAGAACCTGGGTGGAGGCGTGAGCCGACGCCCTTCAACCCTCGTCGCACTCTCCGTCGTCCGCCAGGCCCTCGATGGCCTCCTCGTCATCGTCGTCCTCGCCCAGCACCTCCTCCAGGAGTTCGCGGGCGGTCTTGAGGCGGGCGCTGTCGGCCGCCCACACGGCGATGCTGACCCCATCGGACTGCTCCTGTTCCAGCAGCTCCTCCAGGTTGTCGAGGTGCACTTCCTCGACGAAGTTCAGCAGCACCAGGCTGAGTTGCAGCGCATCCTCGGGCGTGAGCTCGGCGGCCTCCATGGCGTCGAGCACCTGCTGAATCGGCGCGGTCGTGAGTGCCTCGACGGAGGTAGTGGTGCTGGCGTCGCTCATGGGTGGGCCCGGAGGGAGTCCTCCCACCTTGGGCCATGGGTGGGCCGGTTCATCGCCGCTGGGATACGGAGCTGGGCGATCCACGAGACCAGGGTCGGCCTCCCGAGCTGGGCGATCAGCTCACCAGCGAAGGCGCCGCAGCCGCTGGCGCAGGCTCTGGCCTGGTACTCCTTTCCTGCGAAAGAGTGGGCTCAGAAGGTGGTGGAATCCACCGGCCTGAGCTGCCACATCGCCTCGCCGGGCACCAGCCTGTAGCTCACCTGACGCGTCCCGCCGGTGGGCCGGGCGTTGCTGTCGCCAGGCCGATACACGGGAAACCGCCGGACCAGCCGGGTTTCCACCACGGCGTACTGGTCATGACCCATGTAGCCGCTGGCCTCCTTTGCACCCATCTCCTGCATGTGGATTGGCAACAGGCTGCCGGCCTTGGTGCTGGTCCAGGCCCTCACCGTGCCGAAGCTGCCGCTGCCGGCGCTCTCCACGTAAACGAACAGATCGGGCTGGCCATCGCTGTTGAGGTCCTCGACCTCAGCGCCGACCACCCGCCCCTCGATCGTCTCCTTCACCGTGGCGAACGGTTTGCCATTGCGGCGGGCCTGCACCGTGAGCTGCTGCGTCGATCCCTCCCCCTTCGCCTCCACGCTGTAGGTGACGCCCTGCAGCGACAGGGTCCGGCTGAAGGGTGCCGCCAGCGCCCCACCGCAGAGTCCGAACGCAGCCAGAGCGAGGGCCAGCCGGACGCCGCGTTGCGGAACGGAGGGCGTGAAGATCATCGGACGCGGGCGTCTGCCTGAAGTCTGACGAACTCCGCACCGCGCGCCCGGCATCAGGCCCGGGACCGGCGGCCAGGGCCGAGGAACAGAGCGCGCACCTTCTCCCGACCCGCCGCCCGGGCCAGTTCGACCACGAGGGAATAGAGCATCACCCCGGCGAAGATCCACAGCGCCTGGACCGTGAACAGAGGCCAGGAGATCTCGCTGCCCGTCGCCCTCACGGCCGCGGCCAGGCTTCCCGTGCGATGGATCAGGGGAATCAGTTCCTCGACGAACCGGAACAGCAGAGCCACCGCCGTGAACAGGCAGGCTTTCCAGAGGATCTGCAGAATCCGGCGCCCCGGGAACAGAAAGGCGACCGGCAGCGCCTCCACCAGCACGATCGTCTTGGCCACGATCAGCGCGCCTGCCGTGGAGGCGGTGGCACGCAGGGCGGTGAGGTCATAGTCGGCGAGCGTCACCGCCTTGGTGAGGCCGATCAGGTGAAACAGCACCAGGAAGAACAGGAACGGCGGCAGGGCCTCCTTCAGTTCCCGCAACAGGATCTCCCGGAAGCCACGCTTCTGCACCACCACGCACCCCATTGCCAGCGCGCAGCGTAGGGGCTTCAGACCGGCGGCTCACAGTCGCGCTGCACCGAGACCCAGTGGGAGATCCAGCCATGGGCATCGGCGATCGGCGCGATGTCGATCTCCACCCAGAAACGACGACCGTTGCGGCGCTGGTTGAGGATCTTCTGGCGCACGGGCTGCCAGTGGCGCATCGCCTCGCGCAGCACCCGCCGGGCCTCCGGATCGGTGGCGGCACACTGGAACATCCTCGGGCTGCGCCCCAGCACCTCCGGCAGGGCGTAGCCCGTCTGGGCGAGGGCGGCGGGGTTGGCGAACAGGATCACGGGACCGGGCACATCGATCGGCTCGGCGCTGGTCACGAACACCGCATCCCGCACCTCCCGCAGCACCGCCTCCAGCAGCAGCAGGCGTGGATCCTCCTCCGAACGGGAGCCCCTGGGCGCCAGCAGCCCCACTCCCACGCCGTCATCGGTGGTGAACAGGCGCACCAGCACCTGGCGACCGTCGCGGGGCACGACCTGATCCAGGGGTCCGTTGCCGGCCATGGCGGATCCCAGCCGCTCGATCCGCTCAGCGAGCTCCGGCCAGGCCGCTTCGAGGGCCTCGCCGGTGCAATCGGGCGTACCGGGCCCGATCCAATGCCGGGCGGTGCTGTCGAGGTGGCAGATCTCGCCGCTGGAGCGCGCCAGAAGCAGGCCGTCGCCGGGCAGCAACAGAAAGCGATCGGCCGGCCAGGCCGGTGGCGGGTTGGGGATCGAGGAGGTCATGACCCGCACCTCCAGGGCACTGGCCCATTGTCGTCACCGGCACCCTGGGGCGTCAGCCAGGAAGCCTCAGTCCGGCTGGTCTGGACAGATCCCACTGGGCTTAATTCGGACCGTGGGGCACTGAGCCGAAGGAGCCCATGGCCCGTGAACGCTCCCAACCGGTTCCCCGCTTCGCGAAGCTGAGCCTTGCCGCGCTGGAGGCGAACTACGCCACCTACCTGGGGACCCTGCGTCTGCTGGTGCAGAAGGGCTACAGCCTGAGCCGGGTGCAGCGCACCCTTTGCTGGATCCGCCTCCAGCATCAGCACCAGGGCATGCCCGGAACCTACAGCGAGCCCGACGTTCTGTACCGGCAGATGGGGGCCTGCGGCCATGGGGGCCCCCGCCGGACGCGCGCGGCACGGGCCGGCGGGATCGGCGGCGGCAGGATCCGCAAGCGCCTGCATCCGGCGGCGCCCCGCTGACAACGGCTCTCCCGCCGTCTACCAAAACGGAAGTGAGACCTCTCCGCCTCCCTTCCTGCGCATGGCCTCCCTTCCTCGCCAGCAAGCCCAGCTCGCCCGGCGGTTGCTCCTGGCCCAGGGCGCCGCTGTCGCCCTGTTCACCGGGCTGGTGGCCGGCCAGCCCGTCCATTCCGCCGCGGGCGCCACCCTGCTCTACAGCTCGACACCTGGTGCAGCCTCAACGGCACCAAGCCGGTGGCCTGCCGCGTCGATGCGATCGACGAAGGCGATGCCACGATCTGCCGCCACCGCATCGGCAGCGAGGAGCGGCTGGTGCGCATCCGCGAACAACCGCTGGTGCGGATCGAACTGTGGGACGCCGCCTCCCGCCAGTGGCGCAGTGCCCGTTCGGCGGCCGCCCTGCTGCGCGACAACGTGCTGTGCTTCGACGGCACGGCCCTGTGCGTGTTGAACCCCAACTACCTCAAC
>JBJTUJ010000261.1:0-5688 GCA_046080685.1 Cyanobium sp.
TGCTGGGCAGACTCGATGCGGAGGCCCTGCGCTCCCAGGTGTATGCCAATCACCATGCCCTGTTGATCACCTCCAGCTGGGAGACTGGACCGATCGTGGCCTGGGAAGCGATGGCGGCTGGCCTGGCGGTCGTGAGCAGCCACTACGTGGGCCACCGGCTGGAGGGCGCCCTCGAGCACGGCGTCAATGCCCTGCTGTTCGACGTGGGGGATGCCCCGGGAGCCGCCGATCAACTGGAACGGCTCAAGGATCCGGGCCTGCGCGCCCGTCTGGTGGAGACCGCTCACCGACTGGTCAGGGAGCGCTACACCCGCGGGGCGTCGCTTCTGGCCTGGGATCGGGCTCTCCGGGATGCCCTTGCTCTGCCTCCCCTGCCGTCGCCCGATCCTGCATCGCCCTTACCGGCGCGGGGCCGTCTCGATCGCTGGCTGGGGGCCGCGCGCGCCGAGGACCTCAGGCAGCTCTTCGGTTTGCGGTTCCGCCACCCCGAACCGGGAGCCGAATGGCCCCATGCGGAGGGTCATGGCGGCGACGAGGCCGTCCTCCTGCGCCGGGCTGCCGCCATGGAGGCCCCTGACCTCGAAGCATCCGAGGTGGAGCGATGACCTCTGACCAGACCAGGCAGTTCGGCCTGCGTGAGCGCCTTGGGGTCTGGGTCAAGGACCGCTGGCGCTACGAGCGTGCCCTGCGCGCTCCGTCTCCGGCCTACCTCGGCCTCGCCAATCGGCGGGAGAGCCTGAAGCCGGCTCCCGACGGCCTTGGCTGGGTGTGCGACTGGACCTATACCTCCGTGCTCCATGCCCCCGGGGTCCAGCCGGGACTGGGGCGGCGGCTGCTGCGCCGCTGCCTGGCGGATGCGCCGATCGCCCGCCGCCCCTCGCCGGCCCGCCCCCTCGGACCGCAGGAGATCCCCGACCTGAGCGTGCTGATCGGTCACCGGGGGGAACAGCGACTGCCCCTGCTGCTGGCCACCCTCGAGAGTCTCGCTGCCCAGAGGGATGTGCGGCTGGAATGCCTGGTGATCGAGCAGGACGACGAGCCCCGCATCGCCGCTTCCCTCCCGAGCTGGGTCCGCCATGTCCATGCCCCACCCCACCCGCCCGGCGCCCCCTACAACCGCTCCCACACCTTCAACGTCGGGGCCCGCCACGCCAGGGGAAGGGTGCTGCTGCTGCACGACAACGACATGCTCGTCCCGGAGGGTTATGGCCAGCGGATGATGGAGCGGATCGAGCGGGGCTACGAGGTGATCAATCCAAAGCGGTTCGTGTTCTATCTGGACCAGGACGCCAGCCAGGCGGTCCTGCGGGGGGGGGCGACCACCGACGGGCCCGCCGGCACGATCGTGCAGAACCTGGAAGCCGGAGGCAGCCTGGCCATCCGTGCCGACACCTACCGCGCCATCGGCGGCATGGACGAAACCTTCGTGGGCTGGGGCGGTGAGGACAACGAGTTCTGGGATCGCTGCCTCACCCGGCCCACCTGGATCTGGGGCTATGAGCCGATCGTGCATCTCTGGCACCCCAGCCAGCCCCACAAGCTCCGCTCCGACAACCCGAATCTCGCCCGCGCCAAGGAACTGATGGCCCAGCCGGCCGATCGCCGAATCGCCGCCCTTCTCCGCGGTGCTGAGGCCTGATCCCGAGACGCATCGATGACGATTCGGCTTCCCTCACGCCCGCTGGCATCGCCGCTGCGGCTTCGGTTACTCTCGCAGCCGGACGCGGAGCCGGTCGTCATCAACGACTTCTACCTCCGGAGCCCCGACAGTTCTTCCTCGTCACGCGAACAGCTGACCTACACGAAGGGTTCATGGCGCCAACACCGTCCTGACCTCTGGGCTTGCCATGGCTCAGAGCTCCGTGGAGCGTCAGCGGCAGTGGCGGGCGCATGAGCTCAGGCGAGGTGGTTCCCGATCTGGTGAGCACGATCATTCCCGTCCACAACCGGCCTGGTCATCTCGCCGAGGCCGTGGCCAGCGTGCTGGCCCAGGATCACCGACCGATCGAGATCCTGATCGTGGATGACGGATCCAGCGATCCGGCCACCCCTGCCCTGATCCGGCAACTCGAGAGGGACCATCAGGGCGTGGTCTTCGGCATTCACCAGGCCAACGCCGGGCCCGGTCGGGCCCGGGAAACAGGGCGGCTCGCTGCCAGGGGATCGTTCCTTCAGTACCTGGACAGCGACGACGTGCTGTTGCCCGGCAAGTTCAGCGCCCAGGTGGCTGCGCTCCACAGCAGGCCGGAAGCCCAGGTGGCCTATGGCATCACCTTCCTCCGTGATCGCCACGGCGGCCTCAATCCCGTTGCCCAGAGAGCCACGGGCCAGGAGGTACCCTCCATGTTCCCTCTGTTCCTGAACTCGCGCTGGTGGTTCACCAGTACCCCTCTCTACCGCCGCGCGGTCTGTGACGCTGTCGGCCCCTGGACGGATCTGCGCCTGGAGGAAGACTGGGAATACGACGCCCGGATCGCCTCCCTCGGCGGTCGGCTGGTCTGGTGCCCCCAGCCTGTCTCGGAGCACCGCGACCACGGCGATGCCCGCCTGAGCCGTGGTCCGCTGCTCGACCCTGCCCGCCTTCGCGACCGGGTGATGGCCCAGTCCCTGATCCTGGGTCATGCCCGCCGGTATGGACTGCCTGCTCATGATCCCGCCATGCGAACCTTCACCCGTTCCCTGTTCCTGCTGGCCCGCCAGTGCGGCGCGGCTGGGTTGGCGGAGGAGTCCTGCCGCCTCACCGGGATGGCTCTCTCCCTGGCCCGCGAGGGCGGCGGCCGCAGCACCGATATCCGCTTCTACCGACGCATCGCTTCGTTGATCGGCTGGAGGCGGGCGGGGCGGATCGGGGAGTGGCTTCACCGCTTCTCCCGCCATGGGCGCACGGTGGAGGCTCAGTGAGATGACGGATCCGTTGGTGTCTGTGGTGATGGGGGTGCGCAACGGTGGCGACACCCTGGAGGCGACTCTCGATTCGATCACCTCCCAGCAAGGAGTGGATCTTGAGTTCGTGGTGGTGAACGACGGCTCCACCGATGGCAGTAGAGGCCTGCTCGATCGGCTCGCCGCCCGCGATCCGCGTGTGATCGTGCTGCACCGCGGGGGAAGGGGCCTCACCGCCGCCCTGATCGAGGGGTGCCACCGGGCCCGGGGCGAGTTCATTGCCCGCCAGGATGCCGGTGACCGTTCCCTTCCCGGGCGGCTGCTGCGGCAGGTGACATGCCTCCAGGAGGATCCAGCGGCAAGTCTCTGTTCGAGCGCCGTTCGGAATCTCACCCCGGAGGGCGCCATCCTTTCAGAGGTGCGGATCCAGCCGGAGCAGCTGAGGGATGGTCTCACCGGCCCCGCCCACCACGGCTCCGTCATGATCCGCCGCGGCGCCTACGAGCGGAGCGGTGGCTACCGGCAGCAGTTTCTCTATGCCCAGGATCTGGACCTCTGGAGCCGACTGGTGGAGGTGGGCGGCCACCGCGTCCTGAATGACGTGCTCTACGAGGCCACGCTTTGGCCAGGCTCGATCAGCGGAACCCGTCGCCTCGAGCAGCAACGGTTCCATGCCCTGATCGTGGAGGCCACGCGGGCAAGGCGGAGCGGCCGCCCCGAGAGCCCCTGGCTCGAGAAAGCCGAGGCGCTGAGCCAGCTTTGTCGCAGCGCGCCACGCCGTCCAGGTCGGGAAGCCCACGGGGCGTATTTCATCGGCGCCAGCCTGGCCGGGCGGGAGCCAGAGCTGGCCCGCCGTTATCTGCAGCGGGCTCTGGAGCTCGACCCCTGGCATCTGCGCGCCCGGCTGCGGCTGGCGCAACTGCGATGACACTCAGCGTGGCCATCGTGACCTACGGCCGTGACGAGGTGCTGGCCGACAGTGTGGCGGCGCTGCTGGCACTCGATCCCCCCCCCTGGGACTTTTTGCTGGTGGATCAGACCCCTCGTCACGATGACCAAACCGAGGCCCGGCTCCGGAGGTGGCAGCAGGAGGGGCGCATCCGCTGGCTCAGGGTGAGCAAGCCCTGCATCACCAGTGCCATGAACCTCGCCCTCATGGAAGCTCAAGGTGAGCGGATTCTCTTCGTCGATGACGACATCCTTCCGACACCCCAGTTGCTGGGGGCCCACCAGCGGGCCGGTCAGATGTTCCCGGGGGCCATGGTGGCTGGCCGCGTCCTCCAACCCTGGCACGGGGGGAAAGTTGATTCTGAGGACGGCCCATTCCTGTTCAACAGCCCCAGCCCTCGTTTTGTTGAGGAGTTCATTGGCTGCAACTTTTCCATGCCGCGGCAGCAGGCCTTGGAGCTTGGCGGATTCGACCGCAACTTCGTGCGGGTGGCCTATCGCTTCGAGGCTGAGTTCGCTCACCGCTGGAGGCGGGCCGGCCACCTGATCCGCTACGAGCCCGATGCCCTGATCCACCACCTGAAGGTTGAACGGGGCGGAACGAGGAGCTATGGCCACCACATGCTCACCGTGCGCCCGGACCATGCCGTGGGTCGCTACTACTTCCGTCTGCGCACTCAGCCCCTGACCCAGGCCTTGGTGGGCAGCATGGGGGACTTGGTCCGATCGGCACGCACCCACCACCATTTGCGCAATCCCTGGTGGATCCCGCCCACCTTGCTTGCAGAGGTTCGCGGCCTGATGTGGGCCCTGAACCTGCAGCGCAAGGGCCCCCGGCTGATCAGGCGCCGTCCTCTCCGGCTGCTGATCGCCGGCAGCCATCCGGTGCAGTACCACACCCCCCTGTTCCAGCGCCTGGCCGTCGACCCCGCCCTGGAGATCGACGTGCTCTACCTCACCCTCCCCAGTGCCGAAACCCAGGGACTGGGCTTCGGCAAGGCCTTCACCTGGGACGTGCCCCTGCTCGACGGCTATCGCTGGCACCGGGCCCGCAGTGCGCGGGGGCGCGGCATCATCTACGGCTATACGGGGGTGAGGCTGGCCAGGCCCTGGCGGGAACTGGGCTTCGGTCCCGATGGCGAGAAACCCGACGTGCTGCTGCTCACCGGCTGGCACTTCCTCGGACTGGTGCAGGTTCATCTGGCGGCCTGGCGGCAGGGCATCCCCGTGCTGCTGCGCATGGACTCCAACGGCCTGCGACCCCGATCGTTCGTGCTGGATCTGATCTATCAGCTTCTGTTCCGCGGGGTTTCCATTGGGCTGCCGGTGGGGCGGGCCAATGCCCGCTGGTATGAGGCCAACGGCATCACCGGCGACCGCCTGATTCCCTCCCCCCACTATGTGGACAATGCCGCCTTCGCTGCCGCCTCCGAGGCACTGGCACCAAAACGGGCTGAACTCCGGCGCCGCTGGGCGATCCCGCCGGAGGCGTTCTGCTTCGTCTTCGCCGGCAAGCTGCAGGCCAAGAAGCACCCGCTCGATCTGTTCAAGGCGCTGGACCACCTGGTCCGCAGCGGGACGGATGTCGTGGTCCATCTGCTGGTGGTGGGTACCGGTGATCTGGAGCCCGACTGCCGGGCTGCGGTGGCGGCAGGGAATCTCCCCGTCAGCTTCGCTGGCTTCTTCAACCAGTCGGAGATGCCGGCCGCCTATGGGGCCGCCGATGCCCTGGTGCTTCCCTCCGATCACGGCGAGACATGGGGCCTGGTGGTGAACGAGGCGATGGCCTGCGGGTTGCCGGCGATCGTGAGCGACCTGGTTGGTTGTGCCGAGGATCTGGTGTTGCCGGGCCGCACC
>JBJTUJ010000262.1:0-2815 GCA_046080685.1 Cyanobium sp.
GTTTCCGGGTTGTAGTACTCGTCGCGGTAGATCATCAGCACCAGGTCGGCGTCCTGCTCGATCGAGCCCGATTCCCGCAGGTCGCTCAGCATCGGCCGCTTGTTCGTGCGCGCCTCCACGCCCCGGCTCAGCTGCGACAGCGCGATCACCGGCACGTTCAGCTCCCGCGCCATCTGCTTCAATCCCCGCGTGATCCGCGACAGCTCCTGCACCCGGTTGTCGGAGCCGTTGCCCTCCATCAGCTGCAGGTAATCGATCACCACCAGGCCCAGCTCCTTGCCGCTCTCCGCCATCAGCCGCCGGCACAGCGAGCGCATCTCCAGCACCCCCGCATTCGGCTTGTCGTCGATGAAGATCGGCAGCCGCCCCAGCGTGCTGATCCCCTGCCCCAGCAGCGGCCACTCCTCCTGCTGCAGCCGGCCCGTGCGCAGCCGCCCGCTTTCGATCCCCACCTCCATCGCCAGCAGCCGGTAGGTGAGCTGCTCCTTGCTCATCTCCAGGGAGAACACGCACACCGGCAGGTCGTGCAGCTGCGCCACGTTCTTCGCCAGGTTCAGCGTGATCGCCGTTTTGCCCATCGCCGGCCGCCCCGCGATGATCACCAGGTCGCTGCGCTGCAGCCCCTGGGTCATGGCGTCCAGGTCGTAGAAGTTCACCGGGATGCCCGCCACCGCCGTGCCCATCGAGCGGCTCTCGATCTCCTCGAACGTGCGGGTGAGGATCTCGGCCGTGGGCGTCAGCCCCGTGCTCGGCTTCTCCTGGCTGATGGCGAAGATCTTTTGCTCCGCCTCATCCAGCACCTGCTCCATCGGCTTGCTCTGGTCGAAGCCCAGCTGGATCACCTCGTTCCCCGAGCGGATCAGCCGCCGCCGCAGGAACTTGTCCATCACCAGCCGCGCCACCTGGTCGATCGACGCCGTGGACAGGGTGCGCTCCACCAGTTCCGTCAGCCGCCCCGTGCCGCCCACCTTCTCCAGCTGACCTGTGTCCGCCAGCCAGGCCGCCATCGCCGTGAGGTCGGTGGGCTTGCCCTGGCTGTGCAGCATCAGGGCCGTGCGGTAGATCTCCCGGTGCGCCCCCAGGTAGAAGGCCTCCGGCCGCAGCACGTCCGCCACCCGCCCGATCGCATCCGGATCGAGCAGGATCCCCCCCAGCACCGCCTCCTCCGCCTCCAGGTTCTGGGGCGGCACCGAATCCGGCAGCGCCTCGAAGCTGGCCTCGCCCCGGTTCCAGCCCCGGCCGCCGCGCGCGCCTCCCGCTTCGGCTTCGGCGCTGGAGCCGCTGAGGGGAACGCTCACCATCGGGGTTCACGGGCGGCCGGGGTCCGGCGCACAGGGGGTGGGGGATCGCCATCTTCCCCCGGGAGGGGCGTTTGCGCCAGCCCTGCTCCCCCCATCGCTGGGGTGTGTCCGGCGGACGCTCCGCCAGCCCTGGCGTCCCCCCACAAACAACCATGCAAAAACCCCCGTTGCCAGGGGCCCCGGGGGTTCGGGTGCTGCAGCGGCCGGGGCCGGCTGCGGCCGGATCAGTAGCTCAGCACTTCCAGGTTCACCTCGGCGGTGACTTCAGGGTGCAGCTTCACGTGCACCTTGTAGCTGCCCGTGCGGTGGATCTCGGGCACCGTGATGTCACGGCGGTCGATCTCCTTCTTGGTGGCGGCTTCGATCGCCTCGGCCACGTCGCCGTTGGTCACGGTGCCGAACAGCACGTCGTCGCCGCCGGTCTGCTTCTTCACCGTGAACCGGCCGATGGTGTCGAGGGCGGTGCGCAGGGCGATCGCCTCCTGCTTCAGCGCCGCCTGGCGCTCCGCCTCCTTCGCCCGGCGGTGCTCCACCTGGCGCAGAACAGCCGCCGTGACCGGCACCGCCTTGCCCTGGGGAACCAGGAAGTTGCGGGCGTAGCCGGGGGCCACCTCCACCAGGTCACCGTTCTTGCCGAGGCTCAGCACGTCGTCGCTGAGCACCACCTGAACACGCTTGGCCATGACGTACGAAACCGCTGGTTTCCTGAAATCCGATCGATCACCTTACGCCACGGGCCGAGCGGCCTCAGGGGCCCCCGCTGCCCGCGGCAGCCGCACCTGGGTGGCCAGGCCCAGGGCCCGCATCAGCCGGATGTGCTGCCAGGTGAGGTCGATCTGGCCAGGGCCGAAGCCGTGGCGCGCCGAATGGGGATAGGCGTGGTGGTTGTTGTGCCAGCCCTCGCCGAAGGTGAGCGCTGCCACCCAGGGGTTGTTGCGCGACTTGTCGCCGCTCTCGTGCACAGCCTCGCCCCAGGCGTGGGTGGCGGAGTTCACCAGCCAGGTGCAGTGATACACGAGCACCAGGCGCAGGGGGATGCCCCACAGCACCAGCCCCCAGCCGCCCACGCCGGTGGCGGTGCCGATCCAGAACAGCAGCAGGCCCAGCACCAGCTGCAGGCTCAGGAACCAGCTGTTCAGCCAGCGGTAGTAGGGGTCGGCCGCCAGGTCGCCCGTGAGCCGGGGCACCGCCCCCATCGCCGGGATCTCCTCGAACATCCAGCCCATGTGGCTCCACCAGAAGCCCTTGTTGCTGTCATGGTGATCCGCATCCGTATCGGAGAACTTGTGGTGATGGCGGTGCAGCCCCACCCAGTCGATCGGGCCGTGCTGGCAACTGAGGGCGCCGCAGGTGGCAAAGAAGCGCTCCAGCCACTGGGGCACCCGGAAGGCGCGGTGGCTCAGCAGCCGGTGGTAGCCGATCGTGACCCCCAGGCAGGCCGTGACCCAGTACAGAACCAGCAGGCTGACGATCGCCGGCACGCTCCAGAACTGGGGCAGCAGCGCCACCAGGGC
>JBJTUJ010000263.1:0-5373 GCA_046080685.1 Cyanobium sp.
CCACGATGCGGCTGGACTGGCGCATCGTTTCGATCTCGCGGGCGGACTTGATCTCAACGCCGCGACGTCCCTTCTGGATTCTGGGCCCGCTCTGGGTCACCAGCCCCGAGCCGCCCCGGCCGGCATTGGTGCTGGCCAGCAAATCGGCGAACAGATTCATGGGGGAAAGCTCCGGCGACGACGGGGCACGCTGAAGTCAAGTTATCAATGCTTCTGCATCGGCCGTCGGATCAGGATGACACCTCCCCCCAGCCTGGCCCTGCGACTGCGGCGCGCTCACGCCACCCTGGCGCCGCTGGTGCTGCTGCCGCTGCTGGTCACCGTGCTGAGCGGCGTCACCTACCGGGTGTCGCGCGACTGGGGAGGCCTGGGGCGGGATGCGGCCCACTGGCTGATGGTGCTGCACGAAGGGGAGTGGCTGACGCCCCTGGTGGGGCGCCACGGGGAAACGGTGTACGTGCTGCTCAACGGCCTGGGCTTGCTGTGGATGCTCGGTACGGGCGCTTCGATGGTGTGGCAGCGGATCCGGCCGGCCCGGCCGCCGGTCGGCAAGGGGGGGGGACCCTGAGCCGGTACACTGGTGGTTTGGCCAGGCGTCGCGGAGCTGGGATGGCAGCGGAAACCACCGGTAACCAACCGGAATCGAGCATCAACGAGAACGACAACTTGGAAAACGTCGTGGAGAACGTCGACACGAGCGACGCGGTCACGGCACCGGCCCCCGAGCCGGCCGTCGCCACCGCAGAGAAGCCGGCCGAGAAGCCAGCGGTTCGTGCCACCACCGGCAAACTCAGCGCCGCCGATCTGATCGCCGCCTTCGAGGCCGAGCAGCTCAAGAGCGACCTGCCTGAGATCTACGTCGGCGACACCGTGCGTGTCGGCGTCCGCATCCGGGAAGGCAACAAGGAGCGCATCCAGCCCTACGAGGGTGTGGTGATCGCCAAGCGCCATGGTGGCCTGAACGAAACCATCACCGTGCGCCGCATCTTCCAGGGCATCGGCGTGGAGCGCGTGTTCATGCTCCACAGCCCCCAGGTGGCTTCCGTGAAGGTCGAGCGACGCGGTAAGGTTCGTCGTGCAAAGCTTTTCTACCTGCGCGAGCGGGTGGGTAAAGCCACCCGCGTGAAGCAGCGCTTCGATCGTTGATGGAGAGGAAGAGCGGTGGCTCCGGCTGCCGCTCCGCCTCTCTCGATTCCCGGGGCCATCGCCTTGCGCCGTTAGTTCAGTTGGTAGAACGCAGGTCTCCAAAACCTGATGTCGGGGGTTCAAGTCCTCCACGGCGCGTTCGATGTCCCCATCTGCAGTTCTCTGGTCCCGAACATGGAGTTGGATCTACAACCCGGTGATGTGGTGAAAGTGCTGGAGTCAGCCGCTCTTGGCTGGGTCCGCGCCCGGGTGATCCGTGTGAAGTCGGGTGGTCGTGTGGTCGTGCAAAGCGACCAGGGCCGTGAATTCACCGCCCGTGGCAATCAGGTCCGTCTGATCGAACCCGCGGGCTTCCGGCCCTGAATTGACTGGGCCTAAAATTATCTACCCCTTTTTCCATACCGGCCCCCTCAGGATGGGCCGGTTTTTTTTGTTGGTCTGCAACCTAAACCTTCTGCCGCCGATCAGCGGCAAGGGCCTCGCCCACGGGTTGACGGCGGGACCGGCGGCGATAGATACTTCTGTGGTCGGCGCGAGCGTCGGCACCGATCAGCCCTCGGGCCGATCTGGGACTGTAGTTCAATCGGTTAGAGCACCGCCCTGTCACGGCGGAAGTTGCGGGTTCGAGCCCCGTCAGTCCCGTTTCCGATCTTCAGGAGTCGATCAGCGTGGCGGTCCAGGCACCTGTGCGCGTTCGTCTGGCGCCCAGCCCCACTGGCACCCTGCACATCGGCACGGCGCGCACGGCCGTTTTCAACTGGCTGTACGCCCGTCGCCACGGCGGCAATTTTTTGCTGCGCATCGAGGACACCGACCGGGAGCGCAGCCGCCAGGAGTACACCGCCAACATCCTTGAGGGGCTGGCCTGGCTGGGCCTCGACTGGGACGGCGATCCCGTGATCCAGAGCGCCCGCATCGAGGAGCACCGCTCGGCGATCGCCCGGCTGCTGGAGACGGGTCTCGCCTACCGCTGCTATGCCACCGAGGCGGAGCTCACCGCGATGCGGGAGCGGCAGGCGGCCGAGAACCGCGCCCCCCGCTACGACAACCGTCATCGCCACCTCACCCCTGAGCAGGAGCAGGCTTTCATCGTCGAGGGCCGCGAGGCGGTGGTCCGCTTCCGCATCGACGACGAGGCGGTGATCACCTGGAACGATCTGGTGCGCGGCGAGATGCGCTGGGTAGGGGCCGACCTCGGCGGCGACATGGTGATCGCCCGCCGCGCGCCGGCCGATCGCATCGGCGATCCCCTCTACAACCTGGTGGTGGTGGTCGACGACGTCGCCATGGCGATCACGCACGTGATCCGCGGCGAGGACCACATCGCCAACACCGCCAAGCAACTGCTCCTCTACGAGGCCCTCGGGGCGGCGGCCCCGGTGTTCGCCCACACCCCCCTGATCCTCAACAAGGAGGGTCGCAAGCTCTCCAAGCGCGATGGCGTCACCTCGATCAGCGAGTTCCGGGCCATGGGCTACGACGCCGCGGCCCTGGCCAACTACATGACCCTGCTGGGCTGGTCGCCGCCGGAGGGGATGGGGGAGCGCTTCACCCTCTCCGAGGCCGCTGCCGTGTTCGACTTCGAGCGCGTCAACCGGGCCGGGGCCCGTTTTGACTGGGACAAGCTCAACTGGCTCAATGCCCAGGTTCTGCATGGCCTCACGCCTGCGGAGCTGCGGGCGAAACTGCTGCCGCTGTGGCAGGAGAAGGGCTGGGGCGGTGGTCCCACCGCTGATCCCTCCTGGCAGGTTGAGCTCTGCGAACTGCTCGGTCCCTCCCTCACCCTCCTCACCGACGGGGTGGAGCAGGCAGCACCCTTCTTTGAGCGTCCCGTGCCGGATGCGGCCGCCACCGGCCAACTGGTCGCCGAGGGGGCTGGGGCGGCCCTTGCGGCCGTGGCCGACGCCCTGCCCGACGGCCCGCTGGAGCCGCATGCGGCCAAGGCCCTACTCGACACCGCGGCCACCGCCGCCGGCGTGAAGAAGGGGGTGGTGATGAAGAGCCTGCGGGCGGCCCTGCTGGGCAGCCTCCAGGGGCCCGATCTCCTGGCCACCTGGGGGCTGCTGCACCGGATCGGCGAGGACGCCCCCCGGCTGGCGGACGCGGTTCAGTCCTCCTCCTCTAGGGCGGAGTAGAGCGGCTCCACCCGCAGTCCCAGCACGCTGCCGGACCTCACCACCAGGTACTCGGCCTCCAGATCGCTGATCGGCACGTTCACGAACGCCTCTGGTGCCGCCACCGTGAGCACGCCCCCATACCACTGTTGGAACGCCTCCAGGCTGCGGAAGTGGATCACCTCCTGGTGCCCGCCCGCCAGCATCAGGTGGATGGCGTAGCGGCTGGGGATACGGGACATGGCGGGAACTTGGAAGCACGCAGCCTCCGCGGAAGCCGGAGCGAGCCTAGAGCGAGCGGACAGGGCCGGGCGGACCCCAATGTTGGGAGAGGCTGCAGCCACCGAACCCGGTGACGCTCCTGCCCCTCACCCGCCGGTGGTCCGATCATCGGGAGAAGCGGCCGCTCCTCTGAGCAGACGCCCCCCCTTTGCTAGGAGGATCTTTCCCCAGGCGGGGAATCGATTCAACTCCCGCGAAAGGCGTGCGGAAAGATGCATGGCCAGCATCTCCCCGCGGCTGATCAGGATTCTCCCCCGCGTCCTTGCGCGCTGTGGAACACTTTCTCTCTGTGCCAGCCTCAGGTCGTGGGCCAGGCGTTCCGTTGCCTGGATCCAGAAGCCTGCCGCTTCCCGCCGCAGATTCTCCCGCGAAGAGGGATACATCCTGTGGGGAAATGGGGATTCGAGGAAGCTGCCGACCTCAACGACGCCTGGAGCCCGGATGATGTTCGTCCCCTGCTCAGTGATGACATAGCAGCCTTGCAGGGGGGCCTGCCACATCCTTCCAGAGAGGGTCAGACCGCGCTGGTGTGGGTACATGAGTCCAAAGCAACAGGGCGAACGAGCAAGGAGGAGATTCGCTTGCCAGTGACTGATCCTGCCCGTGTTCACACCATGCCGCGACCAGCCACTGCCGTAGACGTCGACATCCCCGCTGGGCGCTAGCTGAAGCAATTCTTCCTGATATCGATCCCCGCCGATTTCCTTGTAGTTGGAGATATGGGCCGGACGACCGTGCCCATCGGCTTTGGATAAGGAGGTAAACCATAGGCCTGGGATGACAGGCAGGTACCCCTCCACGTGAATAACAATAGGCGAGAGACGCTCGGGAGGAATCAGAGATATTCAGAAAGATTCTTTCCGTATTGGGAAAGTGTTCGCGACAATCCTCCTGGGGCACTCCAACATACTTATAGACGTGAATCACTCCTCGGAAGCCGGTATCCACTTCCTTCGGACTCCCCCGCAGCACGACGAGGAGATCGGCGTTCGACGCAGAGCATCCCAGTCGCACCCTATAGCCCATCGACTGGTAGAAAAGTCTAGCATTCCAGTAAACATCAAGGTCGAGATAATCATCAAGGTCGAGATAATCATACGAAGCTATCACGCATTGTTTCCTGCCACCCATGCGTGCCCCGTCCGATTCCGCCGACCTTATCTGCGGCTGGGCTCCTGCTCTCTGGCAGGCTGGTTGGTCATCAAGGCATTCCGGGCCGCAGCCATGGCAGGAGAGAAGCCCCTGTTACTGCTGGTGGATGGCCACTCCCTCGCCTTCCGCAGCTTCTACGCCTTCACCAAGGGGGGCGACGGCGGGTTGAGCACCAAGGACGGGGTGCCGACCAGCGTCACCTACGGCTTCCTCAAGGCCATGCTCGACAATTGCCGCGGCCTCACGCCCCAGGGGGTGGTGGTGGCCTTCGACACCGCCGAACCCACCTTCCGCCACGAGGAGGACGCCAACTACAAGGCGCACCGGGAGGAGGCGCCGGAGATGTTCTTCGCCGACCTGGCGAACCTCCAGCGGATCCTGGCCGAGGGGCTCGATCTGCCCCTGTGCATGGCCCCGGGGTTCGAGGCCGACGACGTGCTCGGCACCCTGGCCTGCCGGGCTGCCGACGAAGGCTGGCGGGTGCGCATCCTCTCCGGCGACCGCGATCTGTTCCAGCTGGTGGACGACGAGCGCGACATCGCCGTGCTCTACATGGGCGGCGGTCCTCACGCCAAAAGCAGCGGCCCCACCGTGGTGCGCCGCGAGGAGGTGGTGACGCGGCTGGGGGTGCCGCCGGAGGAGGTGGTGGATCTCAAGGCCCTCACCGGCGACAGCTCCG
>JBJTUJ010000264.1:0-6578 GCA_046080685.1 Cyanobium sp.
GCAGCAGGGTTTCCAGCAGCAGCGCCTCCTTGCGGGTGAGCTCGAGCACACTGTCGCCCAGGCTGAGGCGTGTGTCTCCGGGGGGCAGCCGCACCGACCCCCAGCTGAGCTGCGTGGTCAGGGGTCGGTTGGAGCGCCGCAACAGCGCCCGCACCCTGGCCCGGAGCACGTCGGGGTCGAAGGGTTTCACCACGTAGTCGTCGGCCCCCTCTTCCAGGCCCGTCACCTTGTCGGCGCTGGAGTCCCAGGCGGTGAGCATCAGGATCAGCGGCTGGGGACCGCGGCCCTGGCGCAGCCTGCGGCACACCTCCAGGCCATCGCAGCCCGGCAGGCCCAGATCGAGGATCACCAGGTCGAAGGCCTCCCGATCGCACAGGCCGAGGGCCGTGGGGCCGTCGGCGGCGAGCTCGACGGCATAGCCCCACTGGCGCAGCAGGCGGCCGAGGGCCTGGCACAGGGGGGCATCGTCCTCCACCAACAGCAGCTTCACGCCGGCCCTGTTCACCACGACGACTGGAATCTTGCCCGACCTCTGCAATCAATACATCTGTACTACAGTGACGGGGATCGTCGTGGCGCCATGGAACCCTCCGGACTGAACCTCCATGCCGCCCTCGTGCAGCGGCCCGCCCACACCGTGCTGCTGCGGGTCTGGGGCGACTCCATGGTGGGAGCCGGCATCCGCCACGGCGATCTGCTCGTGGTCGACCGCTCGCTCGAATCCCGCCACGGCCAGATCGTGGTGGCCCGCCTTGAGGGCGGCTTCACCCTCAAGCGGCTGATGCGCCGCCCCCACGGCTGGATGCTGGAGGCGGCCCATCCGGCCTGGCCACCCCTTCCCCTCGGCGACGGCCTGGCGTGGGGCGTGGCCCTGCACACCATCCGCACCCTGCCGGGCGGACGATGAGCACGGCGCTGGTGCTGATCGACGGCAACAACTTCTACGCCTCCTGCGAGGCCGTGATCGATCCGGCCGTCCGCGGCCGGCCGCTGGTGGTGCTCTCCAACAACGACGGCTGCATCGTCTCCCGCAGCGCCGAGGCCCGGGCCCTCGGCCTGCCGATGGGCAGCCCCTTCTTCCAGGTGCGCCACCAGCTGGAGCGCCACGGGGTGATCGTGCGCAGCTCCAACTACGGCCTCTACGCCGACATGAGCCAACGGATGATGGCCGTGATCGAACCCTGGGTGGAGGAGCTGGAGGTGTACTCGATCGACGAAGCCTTCGGCCGCCTCTGCCGCCCCAGCGGCGGCTGCCTGCGCAGCTGGGGCACACGGCTGCGGGAGGAGGTGCATCGGCAGCTGGGCCTGCCGGTGGCGGTCGGCATCGCCCCCAGCAAGGTGCTGGCCAAGATCGCCAATCGCATCGCCAAGCGCGATCCGGGTCAGGGCGGCGTGTTCGACCTCGGCGCCGTGGCCGATCCCGATCCCTGGCTGGAGGGCATCGCCGTGGAGGACGTCTGGGGCATCGGCCGGCGCCTGTCGCGCTGGTGCCGCCTGCGGGGCATCGGCAACGCCCGCCAGCTGCGCGACCGGCCAGCGGGGGAACTGCGGGTGCGCTGCGGCGTGGTGGGGCTGCGGCTCCAGCAGGAACTGCGCGGCCATGCCGTGCTGCCGCTGGTGCAACAGCCGCCGGCGAAGCGCGAAACCTGCGTGAGCCGCAGCTTCGGCGAGCCCGTCACCAGCCGGGAGGCCCTGCGCGAGGCGGTGGCCACCTACCTCAGCCGCGCCGCCGAGAAGCTGCGGCGGCAGCGGCAGCGGGCCGGTGCCATCACGGTGTTCGTGCGCAGCAGCCCGTTCAACGGCACCCGCTTCTACGCCAATGCCGCCACGGTGGCCCTGCCGGTGGCCAGCAGCGACACCGCCGTGCTGCTGGCCGCCGCCCTGCCGCTGGTCGAGCGGCTGTTCCGCCCCCACAAGCCGCTGCAGAAAGCCGGGGTGCTGCTGCAGGACCTGCAGCCGGAGGGGATGCTGCAGCACCATCTGCTGGTGCCGCTGCCGGAGGCGCAGCAGCGGCGGCGCGAACGGCTGATGGCCACCGTCGACGCCCTCAACCATCGCTTCGGCCGCGACACGGTGCAGTGGGCGGCCTGCGGCCTGCGGCCGGGCTGGACGATGCGCCGCTCCCGCCTCTCGCGGGCGGCCACCACCCGCATCGAGGACATCCCGATCGTGCGGGCCTGACTCAGGCGGGCCTGACTCAAGCGGCGGCCAGGGCCGCGATGATCAGCGCCGCCGACACCGGGATCGACTCCAGCGCGTCGGCGTTGTCGAGGTAGGCGTCGAAGGAGGCGTAGCGCAGCAGGTGGGGATCGGCGCCCGGCGCCCCGCAGGCGGCCGGCCAGTCGCCGTCCTCCGGGCGCACAGCCCGGTAGGCGGTGAGGGCCTCATCGGCGTCGCCGCCGTCGCCGATGCTCTCGCCGTGCCAGAGGGCTTCGTAGAAGGTCATGGAGGGAACGGAGGAAGGGGCCGCGGCGGCAGGGCCGGCCACTGGGCCGGCGGTGCGACTCAGCGGCCGTCGAACAGGCAGGCGATCTGGTCGCGGCCGTTGGCCTTGGCCAGTTGCAGGGCCCGGTCGGCACGGCGCAGCACATCGGTGAAGCTGCGATCCGACGGTCCCAGACTGGTGAGGCCGCCGCTGATGTGCAACCTCACATCGGAATGGCGATGGGGGCCGGGCAGCACCCCCACCTCCCGCCGCAGGCGCTCCGCCAGGGCCAGGGCCCGCTGGTCGTCAAGGCCCGGCAGCAGCAGGGCGAACTCGCCATCGCCGAGCCGGCCGGCGAAGTCCTGCTCGCGGCGGAGGCGGTCGAGCAGCTGGCGCAGGTGCACCAGCAGCTCATCGCCCACGTGGTGCCCCCAGCGGTCGTTGATGCGGCGGAAATGATCGAGGTCGAAGCAGAACAGGGCCAGCGATCGGCCATCCCGGCGAGCGGTGGTGAACTCCCGGTCGCCGATCTGCAGGAAGGTGCGGCGGCTCGAGAGGCCCGTGACCGGATCGAGGAACGACAGGCGGCGCAGCTCCAGCTCCCGCATCACCAGATCCGCCAGCCACTGCAACTGACGCTGCTCCACGGGCTCCAGCCGGCGCGGATCCCGATCGATCACACACAGGGTGCCGAGGTTGTGGCCGGCGGGGCTCACCAGCGGAGCGCCGGCATAGAAGCGGATGTGGGGGTCGCCCTGAACCAGGGGATTGTCGCGGAAGCGGTGGTCGTCGAGGGCGTCGGGCACCACCATCACCCCCTCGCCGGCGATGGCGTGGGCGCAGAAGGCCACATCCCGCGGGGTCTCGCGCACCTCCAGCCCGCGGCGGCCCAGGAACCACTGACGGTCGCGCTCCACCAGGGAGATCACCACGATCGGCGTGCCGAAGATCGAGCTGGCCAGATCGAGGATGCGCTCGAAGTGCTCATCACACTCCATGCCCACCACGCCGAGCCGATCGAGCTCGCGCAGGCGCTGATCCTCGTCGGCGGGGATGGGATAGGCCGGGGGCGCGGCGTCAGGCGGCGAGGCCGCCGGCGGCGCAGCCGCAGGGTCTGCGGCCGGGACGGGCGATTCGTGGTCCTGGGCCAAGGCATGCCCCTGGGTCTGCATTGACCCTAGGGACCCTGGAGCCACGAAAGTGGGCGGGGCAGGGGAACGCGAATCAGGCGAAGGCGGCCGACATCGAACAGCAGCAGGGGGAAGGGGTCAGGTCCACGACGGGCCCGCCCGCACTCCCGCGTCCCGGTGATGAGAATGCGGCGTCGGCTGGGCAGGCGGCGGCTCCGCGTCGGTTGAGATCGGACAGACCGGAAGGGAGACCGGGCGGCCGCGCGGGGCTGAGAGGTGGCGGAGCGCTTCAGCCCCAGCCTGGTGCTGTGTAACAACTCTGCAAGACATCAATAATTTCCGACACGCCCTCTCGAAAC
The DNA here is from genome assembly GCA_046080685.1 of Cyanobium sp. Taxonomy (GTDB): domain Bacteria; phylum Cyanobacteriota; class Cyanobacteriia; order PCC-6307; family Cyanobiaceae; genus Cyanobium. The sequence continues at coordinate 3,915 of JBJTUJ010000264.1, forward strand.
CTGTCGATGGAGAAACCAAATTGAAGAGGAATCGAACAGCCTGGACATGGCTTTAGGATTTCTGAGAAGAGTCCTCGAAAGCAGCGAGAGGCAGTGAATGTATTCGAAGTTACCAATGGCTCCGAGTCTTCACTTGGCGGATCAGGCCTCTCAGGGCCATCGTTCACCACCAGCGCGATTCAATCGGCGGCGGGAGGAGTGGGAGCAGGGCCCCTGAGCCTCTCGGGACAGGGGTTCCTGCAACCCATGGATTCCCAAGACGGGGTCTTTGTGGTTGCAGGAAATCTGGGAGCAACCATCCAGCTCGACGCAGTGTGGAGCTTCCGTGAACCAACCTACAATAACGAAGTGGGTGTCTTCGTTGTCGACGGCGAGGGCAAGGTCGACGGCATCGCACCCGGATCAAAGGGCTATGCGGACGCCGCTCTTCGCAGCGCGAGCCGCCACACGTTGCTGAAATCCTGCGAGGAAACCGGGGGCTGGGAGTCATTTGATGCCGTTGCCGGCAGCCATCTGGCCTTCTATCTGATCCAGAACGACAGCATCACCAACTGGTTGGACAAAGCAAGCCAGGGCAAGCCAACGCCGCAGGTGCTGTTCTCTATCGACCAGGCCAATCCCAGCGGACTGGAGCGGATGCGAAATACCGATCTGGGCAAAGGCATCCTCAGCATGGCCTGGGAAGATCTGGTCAAAAAAAGCGACAACGACTTCAATGACGTTGTACTCCAGATCAGCCAGCCCAGTGTCGTGGTGCCAGGTGCAGCGGGTGGTGCGACGACCCTGAAAGTGAATCGGTTGGAGAAATCCAGCAGCTGCCTCAGTGAGATGGGGATCTATCTCACCGATACACCGGATGGCAAGGTCGATGGGCTCAGCCCGGTGACCCTGGCTATCAGCAGGCCGTGTTGAGCCAGGTCCGTCAAGGCAAGCTCCTGGAGGCCAACCCGCCGGGCCTGCAGGGCAGCCTGACCTTGCCAGCCGGCAGCAGCTTCGGTTGGTACCTGATCGCCAACGGCACCAGCGAGAGCCTCGCCCAGGGACAGGAAGAGGTGTTCTTTTCCCATGCGGCGGCCAATCGCGACGGGCTCAGTCACCTCCATGCCCGAGGGGATGGGGCCACCCTTGCCTGGGAAGACAGCCAGGGCGGGGGCGACCGCGACTTCGACGACCTGGTTTTCCACTACGACTTCGAGCCGTTCACACCACCGGCCAGTGCGTCGCCGGTGAAAGACCCGGTTGTCCCCAACGACGTCGCGTCGATCACGCCAAGGGCCAATGGGTCGCCAGTGGTCGATGCCGACAAAACGCTTCAGGTGACTGGGCCTGCCACCGACCTGCCCCTCGCCATCAACCCCCCGGTCGACCCGGATGGGGATCCCCTGCGGATCACCGTCAGCCAGTTGCCTGATCCAGCAAAGGGATCGATCCTCCGAGCCGATGGCACGGCCGTGCGCCTCAATGACGTTCTGACTCCCGCCGAGCGCACTGGCCTGCTCTATCGCCCGCAGGGGGCGGGAAACGAGGGCGAAAACAGGAGCAGCTTCGGTTATCTCGTCAGCGACGGGCGCGGTGGTGAGGACGGCCAGCGCATCAGCTTCCGTTCGTCTGGTCCAGGCGTGCAATCGCTGCTGCGGCCGAACACCGTCCCCCGGTTCACCGAACGCCCTGTTCAGACCCTCACCGCGGGAATCGAGTACCAGAGCAGCACCGCTGCAGTCGACGACGAGGGCGATCCCGTTCTGTTCTCTCTGCTGCGGGCGCCGCAGGGGCTGAAGCTCGACCCCACCACGGGTGCGTTGAGCTGGTTGAACCCCCAGGCGGGCAGCCACGACCTGGCGATCGTGGCCGAGGACGGCCGGGGTGGGAAGAGCGTCCTGGAAACAACCCTCCTGGTGGAGGTGCCCAGCAACAAGCCACCCCTGTTCGTCAGCACGCCGGTGGTGCAGACCAGCGCCGGCCAGGCCTATGGCTACAAAGTCGAAGCCAGCAATCCCGATGGCGGTGAGGTGCCGCTTTCGGTGGAGGCCCGTGACCAGCAGGGCGGCATCGCCCGGCAGGACTTCACGGTGCTGGTGCTGCCGGCAGGGGAGAACGCCGCGCCGGTGATCATCTCCGAGCCGCTGCTCACGGGCAGTGTGCTGCGCCCCTACGAATCCACTGTGAAAGCCCTTGATGGCGACGGCGATCCGATCACCTATGGGCTGATCGAAGCACCCCAAGGAATGACGATCGACCCCAGCAGCGGCAAGCTGCGATGGGATCCGGCCAGCGCCGGCGCCGGAAACTACCGGGTGGTGGTGAGTGCCGCGGATACCAACGGAGGCCAGGACAGCCAGGAGTTCCAGCTGGCGATCACTGCTAGGAGCCTGTCGCGCATAGCCCACCCCCAAGTCCCCGCAAAATTGCCCCCCAAATTCGCTCAAAAGCCAGTGACGGCAAGCATTCTGAGCGATAGAATGGAGCATGATCAAACCCAAAACCTTCCGTCCCTGCACGCCTGGGCAAACCCACCTGTAGCCGTAAGGCTGTGATGATCCAGGGAACCCCAGAAGTTCAGGTCTGACCCTCCGTAGGCCGACACGACTCCCTGTCGTTGTCTTCCGGAAGATCTGTCGACCTGGATTGATGGGGCCGATCAGCAAAGAAGTCAGTGACCTAATA
>JBJTUJ010000265.1:0-3049 GCA_046080685.1 Cyanobium sp.
GGGGCGCCGCAGTAGCGGCGGTAGAGGGCGATCACCTGATCCGGCGGCAGCCGGGCCGTGTAGCGGGCTTCCAGTTCGCTGAGTCGCTCGGCGGGGCGGTAGAGCCGCAGGGCGCGGAACTCATCGGGGGCGTAGGTGGCCAGGGTGCGGGCCATCCGCTCGTGCTGCTCCGGCCGGGTGAGGCTGCCGCCGGCGCAGGACTGCATGCGATGGGTGGCCTCATGGGCCAGGGTGTTCCAGACATCGGCCGGTTCCCGATGCACGCGGCAGATCACAATCGTGCCGCTGGAGTGCTGGAACAGTCCCTGGAGGTTGCGCTGGGGGCAGTCGCGCTGGAGCACCCGGGTGCCTGTGGCTTCAAGCAGGTCGCGCAGGCGATCCGCATCGCGCCAGCCTGGGGTTGGGCCAGGAGCCACGACGGCACCCGCAGCCACGGGGATCAGAACGGGGGCAAGCTGCAGAGCCACGCCCCAGCGGCGACGGCCTCATGCTCGAGGGCTTGCTCGATGCCGTGGCGGCGCGCCGGGAATGGCTCTGGAAGGTGAAGGGGAACAGGGGGCACCCATGGCAGGGGCCGGATCGCGACTGATGTCCAATCTGCGATACACGCCGCCGCTCTCCTCTCAGGGCGGGGGTCGGGTTGCCGAAGGCCGCGATACGGACCTCCGCAGGACCTCAGGCCACCGGCTGCATCAGGCCACCGCCGGGGGTGGAGTCGTCATCGTCGTTCTCGCTGCCCGAGCCCATCAGGGCGTAGAGCCCGAGGCCGGCGGCGGCCACCAGCATTGGCAACAGGGAGGCCCAGGGGGCTGCGGTTCCGGGTTGGATCAGCTCACCCATGGGCACCCTTCACAAAGACTCTCAGGATCTTAACAAAGTTTCGTTAAGGAGTGGGCTTCGCCCAGGCGGGGCGGGCTCCGTCCAGACGGGGCGACCTCAGTCGAACACGTGGCCGTGGGCGTAGCGCTCCGCATGGCCCGCCGCCTCCGTGAGCGCCGCCACGTTGTCGCGGGTGAAGAAGCCCTCGTAGCCAAGGCAGCGCTGCACATACTCCGTGATCAGCAGCGTGTGCGGCGAGCTCCTGGAGAAGATCTGCTTGAGGTTGGGCTGGTCGGTGCATTCGCCCACCACCTCTGCCAGGAACGGCACCCCCAGGTCCCGCAGGATCTGCACCACGACGTCCACGTTCTTCACACCCGCCACTTCGCCATCGGCCACCTCGTAGGCCAGGTGGTGCATACGGCGGCCGAAGTTGCGTACGAACTCCTCGGTGGGCATCGGCAGATTCACCAGCGAGTTCAGATAGGAGGGGGTGTTGTTGGCGGTGAACACCCGCGCCGGTGAGAGCTTTTCATCCTCCACCGCCGGATTGCGGGTGACGTTGGTGGAGGAGTTCATCTCGGCGATGTTGTAGGCGCCCCAGAAGTAGTAGGGAACCATGGTGAGGTATTCGAGCAGCGCATCCTCCCGCTCGCCCGCCAGCACGCGTGTGGCCAGATGGTCGATGCCCAGCACCTTGCCGGCCAGGCCATGGAGTTCGTGCTTGCGGGCCGCCGTCTCCAGCACCTGCAGCGGTTCGTCGTCGAGCAGCACCCGATCGCCCAGGTCGAGGGGGGCGAGGCTGTCGAGCGGTACGTCGACGTAGCCCACCCGGTTGTAGGTGTAATCGGAGAGGAAGCTGAAGGTGAGATGCTCCAGCGCGTAGAAGCTGTTGGTGATCTCGCCGGGATACACGAAGCGGATGTTCTGGCTCTCGAGGATGCCGCGCACGGCGCCGCAGTCGCCGCAGCTGTAGATCTCGCCGATGTAGCGCGCGTTGGGTCGTTTCGCGGAAAGGGGATACATCGCGTTCCAGCGCGTCACCTCGTCTTCGTAGGTGCCGGTGAGAGGCTCCAGCAGGATCAGCTGGGGCTGGCCCGCCGCCGCCGCCAGCAGATAGATGCGATGGGTTTCGCTCAGCCAGCACTCCCGGAACCGATACGGACCCATCAGGGCGAGTTCGGCCATGGCCTCGATGGCATGGCCGTGATCCACCTGCACCACCATCGCCGCCATCCGCCCCACCAGCCCATCGATGCCGGAGGCGGCCCGGCGTTCGTACACCCGCGGCAGGTTCTCCTCGAAGAAGGGCGTGTTGCGCTTGTCGCCCTTGGGGCGGTAGCTGCTGAGGTCGATCAACGGGCCCCGTGGGTCGTTGGGCCCATCCTCTTCCTCAAACCACCAGCACCGCTTCGTTCTGAGCCTGCCGCTGATCGGCCCGCTGGCTGTCGCTGAGGCCATCGGCTCCGGGGAGCTGGGCGGCCATCGCGTTCAGCCACTCCATCAGCTGCTCGATCTGCTTCTCCATGGGCAGCACCGCCAGCCCGCGGGCCAGCACCTTGGCGGTGCTGCCGCTGCCGCCCTGATACACCAGCCGGCCATGGAGGTGCTGGGGCAGGCCCTGGCGCAGCAGCCGGAACGCCGGCTCCTCCATGGGGGTTTCCAGGGCAATGTTGGGCTTCTCCTGGCGGATGCGCGAGAAGCCGCAGCGGCGGGCCACCAGCTTCAGCTCCATCAGCTGCAGCAGCGACTGCACCGGGGCGGGCAGGGTGCCGTAGCGGTCGGTCCAGCCCGCTGCCAGCTCCACCAGCGCCTCGTGGCTCTTGCAGTCGGCCGCCGCCCGGTAGGCGGCCATCTTCTCCTCGTTCTCTGCGATCCAGTCGGCCGGGATGAAGGCCGTCACCGGCAGGTCGATCTGGGTGTCGTCCACCGCCGGGATGTCCTGACCCTGGATCTCCGCCAGACACTCCTGCAGCATCTCCATGTAGAGGTCGAAGCCGATCGCCTCCATCTGGCCGCTTTGCTCAACCCCCAGCAGGTTGCCCACGCCGCGGATCTCCATGTCGCGCATCGCCAGCTGGTAACCGCTGCCGAGCTGGGCGAACTCCTGGATCGCCCGCAGGCGCTGGCGGGCCGCATCGCTCAGGGAGGCATCGCCCGGATAGAACAGCCAGGCGTGGGCCTGGATGCCGCTGCGACCCACCCGGCCCCGCAGCTGGTACAGCTGGGC
>JBJTUJ010000266.1:0-2960 GCA_046080685.1 Cyanobium sp.
CCCGCATCGCCGAGCTGGAGAAGATCCGCAACTTCCTCACCGGCCAGGCGCTCACCACCATCCTCGATGCCGCCTTCTCGGTGATCTACATCGTGGTGATGGCGTTCTACAGCTGGGTGCTCACCATCGTGGCCCTGGGGGTGCTGCCGATCCAGGTGGGTCTCACGGTGATCGGGGCGCCGCTGTTCCGCCGCCAGTTCCGCCAGGCTGCCGAGGAAAACGCCCGCACCCAGAGCCACCTGGTGGAAGTGCTCACCGGCATCCAGACGGTGAAGGCCCAGAACGTGGAGATGGTGAGCCGCTGGCAGTGGCAGGAGCGCTACAGCCGCTATACCGCCCGCACCTTCGAGAAGACGATCACCGGCACCGCGCTCAACGAAACCAGCCAGGTGCTGCAGAAGCTCTCGCAGCTGCTCGTGCTCTGGGTGGGGGCGGATCTGGTGCTCAAGGGTCAGCTGACGCTCGGCCAGCTGATCGCCTTCCGCATCATCAGCGGCTATGTCACCCAGCCCCTGCTGCGCCTCTCGAGCATCTGGCAGAACATCCAGGAACTGCGCGTGTCGTTCGAGCGTCTCGGCGACGTGATCAACAGTCCCCAGGAGTCGAGCACCGCCGATCAGGCCAACATCCCCCTGCCGCCGATCGAAGGCAAGGTGGTCTTCGACAATGTGAGCTTCTCCTTCCAGAGCGGTACGCCCCCGGTACTCAAGGAGATCGATCTGGTGGTGGAGCCTGGCACCTTCGTGGGGGTGGTGGGCCAGAGCGGGAGCGGCAAGAGCACGCTGATGAAGCTGCTGCCCCGGTTGTACAGCCCGGATCGCGGACGGGTGTTGATCGACGGCTACGACATCGACAAGGTGGAGCTCTATTCGCTGCGTCGCCAGATCGGCATCGTTCCCCAGGATCCCCTCCTGTTCAGCGGCACGGTGAACGAGAACATCGCCCTCACCCGCCCCGAGGCCGACAGCGAGGAGATCGTGCGGGCTGCCACCCTGGCCTGCGCCCACGAGTTCATCATGGAATTGGCTTCCGGCTATTCCACGCCGGTGGGGGAGCGGGGTGCCGGCCTTTCCGGAGGCCAGAAGCAGCGCATCGCCATCGCCCGCACCCTGCTGGGCAACCCCAAGCTGCTGGTGATGGACGAGGCCACCAGCGCCCTCGACTACGACACCGAACGGCGCGTGTGCGACAACCTTGTCGATGCGCTCCACGACAGCACGGTGTTCTTCATCACCCACCGGCTCAGTACGATCCGTCGGGCCCACCGCATCGTGATGCTGCATCAGGGAGCGATCGTCGAAACCGGCAGCCACGATGAGCTGATGGCGCTGCGGGGCCGCTACTACGCCCTCTACCGCCAGCAGGAGTCGGGCTGATGAAGCTGTTCGAACGGCTCCAGGACGCCCTCGAGCAGAGGGTGGGAGCGGTGAGTCACGACGAAACGGTGCTGCAGCAGTCGCAGGTGTGGATGCGGGCGGTGCTCTGGGGCCTGATGGGAACCACCGCCTTCGCCATCGGCTGGCTGGCCCTGGCCCAGACGGAAGAGATCGTGGTGGCCCCGGGCAAGCTCGAGCCGATCGGGGCGGTGAAAGAGGTGCAGATGCCGATCGGGGGCATCGCCGAGCAGATCCTGGTGAAGGATGGCGATCAGGTGAAGGCTGGCCAGATCCTCATCCGGCTCGATGCCGAGGCCAGCCGTCAGAAACAGCTCTCCCTGGTCCAGACCGAGCGGCTCAAGCAGGAGGAACTGCGCACCAAGCGCCAGCAGCTGCAGCTGAAGCAACTGGAGCAGCAGCGCTATCAGGAGATGAATGCCAAGGAGGTGGAGAAGCTCACCAACACCCTCGCCCTCGACAAGGAAATTCTGCGACGACTCGGCAGCCTGGAGAAGGAAGGTGCTGCGGGCGAACTGCAATACCTGCAGCAGCGGAACAAGGTGGCCGAAGGCGAGGGACAACTCAACCAGACCCGGGTCGACCGCCTGCGGCAGGGGGCGATCCTCGATCAGTCGATCCAGCAGCTGCGGGGCGAGATCGCTTCGATTGAGAGCCAGCTGGCGGAACTGGACAGCCAGCTCACCGAAGCGCGGGTGACGCTGCGCTATCAGGAACTGCGCTCCCCGGTGAGTGGGGTCGTGTTCGACCTCAAGCCCAAGGGCCCTGGCTTCGCGGCCCAGGGGGCGGAGACGATCATGAAGATCGTTCCCTATGACCGGCTTGAGGCCCGGGTGGAGATCGCCAGCCGCGACATCGGCTTCGTACGGACGGGGATGCCCGTTGACGTGAGCATCGATTCCTTCCCCGCCACCGATTTCGGCGTGCTCCAGGGCCGCGTGCTGCGCATCGGTTCCGACGCGCTGCCTCCCGATCAGCTGAAGCAGCGAGAGGAGTACCGCTTCCCCGCGAGCATCAAGCTTGCCACCCAGCAGCTGAAGCTCAAGAGCGGCCGCAAACTGCCTCTGCAGGTGGGCATGAGCCTGACGGCCAACATCAAGTTGCGCAAGGTGTCCTACCTTCAGCTTCTGCTCGGCAGCTTCAGAGACAAGGCCGATTCGCTGCGCAGGATCTAGGTGCGAACGAACCGCAGGCCGCCCAAGGCCCGCTCAAGCCGCCACGCTCGCGCTGCCTTCGGCCACCGGTGCCCCCGCCAGCCGCCTGAGCTGGGTGATTACCGTGTCCTGTTGCTCCTCGCTCAGCTCCGGGAAGATCGGCAGGCTGAGCACCTCGGCGCAGAGGCGCTCGGTGACCGGCAGGCTGCCGGGGCCATAGCCCAGGTTGGCGTAGGCCGGCTGGCGGTGGATGGGGATCGGGTAGTAGATGATCGTGATCACACCCGCTTCCTGCAGCTGCTTCTGCAGCCAGTCGCGGCAGGCGGCTTCCGGCAGGCCGAAGCTGGCGCTGTCTGCGGAAGGCACGCAGGCCGAGCCGCTGCAGACCTTGTTGGTGCCGCAGCTGGGCACG
>JBJTUJ010000267.1:0-5745 GCA_046080685.1 Cyanobium sp.
GTCCATGCCCAAGGCTCTTCTTGCCGGCCTGCTGCTGGTGGGTGGTGGGTCCCTGGTTTCGGCCGGCGCTGTTCGAGCGGCTGAATGCACCTTTAAGGGAAGCGCCTTGAAGTGCCCCGAACCCACCATCACTCTGGGCGAAAAGGTCTTTTCAGACTTCCACTGGAATGTGATTGATCCAGATGGCGGGGACGACATCTTCGGAACGATCGAGTTCAAGGGGAATAGGCTGGGCGTACCCGGCTTTGCTGATGACATCTGGACCGTGGGCGTTGACCTCAACGAAGGCGACGCCGACGTCGTTGGCCCGGCAAGTGGAACGTTCTCCTATCTTGTCAGTATCGTTAATCCACTCGGTGCCGCTTGGCGGTTCAACACCTTGAGCCATGATAGTGACTGGTTCTCCGGCGTGAGCCTCACAACCAAGCTTGTGGATTATGAGGGCGGCACAGTGCAGTTGACATCAGCGAACGGGAATCCCTATGGGCCTGTGCTCATCGGCGGCAAGGTGATCCATGTCACGGACACCTGGTCGGTGGAAAAAGATGGCGTCGTTGATTCCTTCACCAACACCTTTACCCAGACCCCAGTGCCCGGCCCCCTGCCCCTTCTCGGTGTCGGTGCGGCGTTCGGGTTCAGCCGCCGGCTGCGGGGCCGCATCAAGGAATCCCGGGTGGCCTGATTTCCTCATCGGCATCAGTCTCTGCGGCCCCTGCCCATCTCGGCAGGGGCCTTTTTCGTGGCCGTTGGTTACAGCGTGCGCAGGGACGCCGCCACCGTGAGCACCTCCGGATGGGCCTCGATCGCCGCCAGGGCCTCGCGGAAACGGGCCTCCTGCACCTCGTGGGTGATCACCACGATCTCGGCGGCGCCGCCGTCGCTTTCGAGCTGCACGATCGACTGGATCGACACGCCGGCGTTGCCGAAGGCGGTGCCGATCTGGCCGATCACACCGGGCCGGTCGTGGGTGCGGAAACGCACATAGTTGCGGTGGCTGCTGAGGGTGCCTTCCACCAAAGCGCAGCGCCGCCAGCTGCTGGCGGCCAGCAGGGGATCGAGCCCGGCCTGCGGGCCCCCACCTGGCGGATGCCGGCGATGTTGAGGATGTCGGCCACCACTGCTGAGGCCGTCGGGCCCGCGCCGGCTCCCGGTCCGTAAAACATCACCCGGCCCACCGGATCGCCTTCCACCAGGATCGCGTTGTTCACCCCGTTCACCCCGGCCAGCGGGTGATCCACCGGCAGCAGAGTGGGATGCACGCGCACATCCAGCGACTGCACCCCGGCGGCATCGGGATCGCCGATGCGCTGGGCCACCGCCAGCAGCTTCACCACGAAGCCGAGCTGGGCCGCGTAGGCCACATCGCGGGCCTCCAGCCGGTCGATTCCCTCGGTGGGGATGGCGGCGCGGGGCACGGGCCCGCCGTAGGCCAGGCCCGCCAGGATCGCGATCTTGTCGGCGGCGTCGTGCCCCTCCACATCGGCGGCGGGATCGGCCTCCGCGTAGCCCAGCCGCTGGGCATCGGCCAGCACGGCCTCATAGGCCGCACCCTCATCGGCCATGCGGCTGAGGATGTAGTTGGTGGTGCCGTTGATGATGCCGCTCACCCGCTGGATGCGGTTGCCGCCGAGCGACTGCTTCAGCGGTTCGATGATCGGAATGCCCCCGCCAACCGCCGCCTCGATCAGCACGTAGACCCCCCGCTCGGCGGCGGCGGCGGCGATCTCCTCCCCGTGGCGGGCGATCACCGCCTTGTTGGCGGTCACCACCGGCTTGCCGGCGGCGATCGCCCGCAGGATCAGGCTGCGGGCAGGCTCCAGGCCGCCCATCACCTCCACCACGATCTCCACGGCCGGATCGTCCACCACCGTTTCCGGATCGGTGGTGACCACATCGGCGGGCAGGCTCACCGGCCGGGCACGGCCGGGGTCCCGCACGGCCACCTTCTTCAGTTCCAGAGCGCCCACCAGGGGGTGGCGCCCCTTCGGGCTGGTCAGGATCGCGGCGACGCCGGCCCCCACCGTGCCCAGTCCGAGCAAGCCGACGCCGATCGTCATGGGCCGCAGTCCCGCAAACCTCCGATCCTAGAAATCGGGCGGCATCCCGGGCTCAGGGACCGCAGGGCTCGCCTCGGGCTCGGTGGCGCTGAGGGAGCGGGCCTGGGCCTGCATCATCCGGAAGATGTTCAGGAAGCCGTTCGCACGCGAGGGGGTGAGGCTCGCCTGCAGCCCGGTGGCGGCCAGGAAGGCCGGATCGAGGGCTTCCACCTGGGCCGGGGTGAGGCCCTCCAGCCCCTCGATCAGCAGCGCCAGCAGCCCCTTGGTGATCGCCGCATCCGAATCGCCCTGCCAATGCAGGCGGCCCTCCTGCAGCTGCCCCACCACATACACCTGCGACACGCAGCCCCGCACCTTGAACACGTCCTGCCGGTAGTCCTCGGGCAGGGGAGGCAGCTTCTTGGCCAGCCACAGCACGAACTCGTAGCGGCGCTTGGGGTCGGCGGTGCTGCCGAGCCTCTCCACGATCCGATCCAGGGCGGGACTGCCGGTGCCCATCGAATCAGCGGCGCCGGCGCAGCAAGGGGGCCGCGCCGATGACGCTCAGCAGGCCGAGGGCCACCACGCCGGGTTCCACGGCCATGAGCCGCGGCAGCTCAGGGCCGTCGCTCCTGCGGGCATGGCTGGCTCCGGGGGCGGTGGGCAGCTCCAGGTAGTCGCGGTGGCCGGGGCCCGCATCCACCTGCACCTCCCAGTCGGGTCGGGCGCCGCCCGGCAGGGCGAAGGTGAGCCGGCCTTCGGCGTCGGTGCGGCCCAGATCGATCGGGGTGCCGCCATCGGGCGGAACGAGCCTCACTGCGGCGTCACTGGCGGGGAGCCCGGAGGAGAAGCGGCTCTCCAGCTGCAGGGCGTTACCGGCGCCGCTGGGCCGCGCGAAGGCCTTCTCATTGGTGAGAGGGCCCAGTCGCTCGAGGCTCGACTCGATGCTGTGGGCATGGGCGCCACCGGCCATCAGCAGCATGCCGCCGGCCAGCAGCCAGGGGAGTGAGCGGCGCTTCATCGGTGTTCCGGCGTGATCAGGAGGCTTTCCACCGACTGTCGCGCGTCTTGGCCGCCTGCACCATCCTGGCGATCGAACCCACCATCATCGTGAGGGCATCGCTGCCCTCCGCCCGGCCCGCCATCTCGGCGGCCAGGATCCGCTCCGCCGCGGTGGGCCCGCTGGCCGAGGCGGCAAACGCCGCTGCCGCCAGGGAGCGGGCACGGGGGGTCTGCGTGGTGTCGGTGGCCGCCAGCTGACGGGTGGTGCGATCCAGGGGCGTCAGGTCCAAGGGGGCTGCATCGCTGGTGCGATCTTCGCAAACCTCCGCCCCGCATGCGGGCCAAAGTGCCGAGCCTTAGAAGCTTGCAACGTTTCCCCACTCCCGTGCCACGCGGTGCGGGCCGCTCTCGTCGAGCCAGCCGTCGAAGGGCACATCCCACGCATCCCCGGGCAAAGAGGCTGTCACGCACGCTGCCGGCAGCACCGCCAGGGCCGGCACGGCTCCCCAGGCCGCATCGCCCCGCAGGCGGTCGTACCAGCCGCCCCCCGATCCCAGCCGCAGGCCGGCGCCATCCACCGCCAAGGCCGGCACCAGCAGCAGCCCCAGCTCCCCAGCCTCCAGGGGGGCTCCCTCCACCGGAGCCGGGATGCCGCAGCCGTCGTTCGCCAGCGCCTGGCCCGGGCTCCAGGGCAGGTACACCAGCCGCTGCTCCCCCTTCACGCCCGCGGCGCTGCCGTCGCTCCAGGGCCGGATCGCCGGCAGCGCCAGCCGATCGGGCAGCAGCGCCGCCAGGGCACGCAGATCGGGTTCGCTGCCCACCGGCCAGTACAGCCCCAATCGTCGCCCGGGGGGCACCAGGGCCGGCAGCTCCCGGCAGGCGGCCGCCTGCAGCGCCGCCAGGGCGGCCGGCAGGCTGGCCTGGCGCAGCCGCCGATAGTGGCGCCGCAGGGCCGCCTTGGCGGCGGGGTCGCTCATCGCTGGAACCAGGCCGTCAGGGCCACCGCCAGCGCATCGGCGGCGTCATCGGGCCGGGGGGGCGTTTCCAGCGCCAGCTCCCGCATCACGGCGGCCAGCACCTCGCCCTTCTCTGCATGGCCATGGCCGGCCAGAACGAGCTTGATCTGCATCGGCGGAAACTCCACCAACGGAACCCTGAAGCGGGCCAGGGTCATCATCAGCACCCCGCGGGCCTGTACCACCGAGATCGTGGTGCTGGAGCGGTAGAAGAAGAACTTCTCCACCGCCGCCAGATCGGGCTGCCAGCGGCGGATGAGCTGGCGCAGATCGGCGGCGATCTCCACCATCCGCTCGCCGTCGCTGCGGCTGGGGTCGGTGCGGATCATGCCGCAGTCGAGCAGCCGCTGCTGCCCGCCGGCCTCCACCTCGATCACGCCGTAGCCCACGCGGGCCAGACCGGGATCGATGCCGAGGATGCGCAAGGGCTCAGCCCGCCAGCGCCAGCTGGAAGGCGCTGCGGTCGCTGGGTTCGGGGCGCTCAAACACCTTGCAGAACATCTTCACCACCCGATCGCCGGAGTCGATCTGCTCGAGCGGATCCTTGCGCAGGCGGTGGCGCAGGCAGCAGGCCACCACCCGGGCCACGTCGTCGTCGCCCACCTCGGTGCGGCCCTCGAACGCGGCCAGGGCTCGGGCGGCCCGGTTGGTGACGATGTCGCCGCGCAGGCCGTCCACATCCAGTTCGCCGCACACCGCCGAGATGCGGATGCGCAGGTCGTCGTCGATGCTCACGTGCGGCAGCCGCTGCTGGGCCTCCACCACCCGCTCCTGCAGCGCGTCCTGGTGCGACTGCACGGTGTCGTTGAAGCTGTCGGGGTCATTGTCGAAGCTGGTGCGCTGATCCACCACCTGCACCCGCAGCTCCGGATCGCGCACCGTGCGCACCTCCACGCTCATGCCGAAGCGATCGAGCAGCTGGGGCCGCAGTTCGCCCTCCTCCGGGTTGCCGGAGCCGATCAGCACGAAGCGGGCCGGGTGGCGCACGCTCACCCCCTCCCGCTCCACCGTGTTCCAGCCGGAGGCGGCCGAATCCAGCAGCACGTCCACCAGGTGGTCGTCGAGCAGATTCACCTCATCCACGTAGAGCAGGCCGCGGTTGGCCTTGGCCAGCAGGCCAGGCTCGAACGCCCGCACGCCCTCGCTGAGGGCCTTCTCGATGTCGATCGTGCCGCAGAGGCGGTCCTCGGTGGCGCCCAGAGGCAGGTCGACCATCGGCACCTGGCGCTGCTCCACCGGCACCTGTTCGCCATGCTCGAGCCGCTGGCGCACCTCGGCGCTCTGCAGATCCGGATCGTTCGGCGAGCTGTTGTAGGGGTCGCCCGCCACCACGTCGATCGCGGGCAGCAGATCCGCCAGGGCGCGGATCGTGGTGCTCTTGCCCGTGCCCCGGTCGCCCATGATCATCACGCCGCCGATGCGTGGATCGATCACGTTCAGCAGCAGGGCCAGCTTCATCTCCTCCTGGCCCACGATCGCTGTGAAGGGGAAGACCCTGCGCTTCCTGGTCTGGCTCACGGGGCGGCGGACGGCGGCGCCCCGGATTGTTTCACAGCCCCGCCGGCCTCCGGGGCCAGCGGCAGCAGCGACAGCACCTGGGGCGGCGTGGCGTCGGCGGGGTAGATCAGGCGCACCCGCAGGGAGCGCCGTTCGCCGGGGGCCAGGCGCACCTGGCCCAGCGGTGGGCCCTC
>JBJTUJ010000268.1:0-7489 GCA_046080685.1 Cyanobium sp.
CAGGGCGCCTGGCTCGATCCGGCACGGGTGTTACGGGCCATGGCCGAAAGCCGTCGTCGCTTCCAGCCGCTCCAGAGACGGACGCCTAATGTTGGGCAACTTCGCTGATCCGCCGCCCCCCAGCCGGTTCCGCCCACCCCGTTCTCCCCACGCCTCCTCTACGACGCCGTGACGATCACGCCCCTGAATCCCTCCACCGCCGCCAGTCCGGTCGTCCAGGAGCCGGTCGTCCAGGAGATTGCGGCACCGTCGCATCAGCCCCAGCGGGTGAGCGGGGCTTATGCCCTGATGGATGCCCTCCATCGCCACGGGGTGGACCACATTTTCGGGTACCCAGGCGGCGCGATCCTGCCGATCTACGACGAACTGCACAAGGCTGAAGCCCGCAGCTGGCTGAAGCACATCCTGGTGCGCCACGAGCAGGGCGGCACCCATGCGGCCGATGCCTACGCCCGCGCCACCGGCAAGGTGGGGGTGTGCTTCGGCACCTCCGGGCCCGGCGCCACCAACCTGGTTACCGGCATCGCCACCGCCCAGATGGATTCGGTGCCGATGGTGGTGATCTCCGGCCAGGTGCCCCGGGCGGCGATCGGCACCGACGCCTTCCAGGAAACCGACATCTTCGGCATCACCCTGCCGATCGTGAAGCACTCCTGGGTGGTGCGCGACCCCCGCGACATCGGCAGAATCGTGGCCGAGGCGTTCCTGATCGCCTCCACCGGCCGGCCTGGCCCCGTGCTGATCGACGTGCCCAAGGACGTGGGCACCGAGCAGTTCGACTACGTGCCGGTGCAACCCGGCTCCTCGGTGCCGGCCGGCTTCCACCTCCCTCCGGCTCCCCGGCCGGAGGCGATCGAGGCTGCCCTCGACCTGATCCGCCAGGCCCGCCGCCCCCTGCTCTACGTGGGCGGCGGTGCCATCAGCAGCGGCGCCCATGCGGCGGTGGCAGCCCTGGCCGAGCGGTTCCGGCTTCCCGTTACCACCACCCTGATGGGAAAGGGTTCCTTCGACGAGAAGCACCCCCTGGCCGTGGGGATGCTGGGCATGCACGGCACCGCCTACGCCAACTTCGCCGTCACCGAATGCGATCTGCTGATCGCCACCGGCGCCCGCTTCGATGATCGGGTCACCGGCCGGCTCGACAGCTTCGCCCCCCGCGCCCAGGTGATCCACATCGACATCGATGCCGCCGAAGTGGGCAAGAACCGGGTGCCCGAGGTGCCCGTGGTGGCCGATGTGAAATCGGCCCTTGAGGCCCTGCTGGCAGCCAGCGCCGGAGAAGGCTCCGAAGGGCGCACCGAGGCCTGGCTGGAGCGGATCGACACCTGGAAGCATCACTACCCGCTGGTGGTGCCGGCTCCCGAGGGTGAGATCGCTCCCCAGGAGGTGGTGGTGGCCCTGCGCGAGCTGGCTCCCGACGCCTACTACACCACCGACGTGGGCCAGCACCAGATGTGGGCCGCCCAGTTCCTCCATAACGGCCCCCGCCGTTGGATCAGCAGCGCCGGCCTGGGAACGATGGGCTTCGGCATGCCCGCCGCCATGGGCGTGCAGGTGGCCTTCCCCCACGAGTGCGTGATCTGCGTGGCCGGCGACGCCAGCATCCTGATGAACATCCAGGAACTCGGCACCCTCAGTCAGTACGACCTGCCGGTGAAGGTGGTGGTGATCAACAACGGCTGGCAGGGCATGGTCCGCCAGTGGCAGGAAAGCTTCTACGAGGAGCGGTACTCCAATTCCGAGATGATGGGCGGCATGCCTGACTTCCAGGCCCTGGCGGAGGCCTTCGGGGTCAAGGGGATCACCATCAGCGACCGTGCCGACCTGCGGCCCCTGCTGCGCCAGGCCCTCGCCCATCCCGGCCCCTGCTTCGTGGATGTGAAGGTGCGACGCAACGAGAACTGCTACCCGATGGTGCCCCCGGGAGCCAGCAACGCCCAGATGGTGGGCCTGCCGAGCCATCCGGAGCTGGCGATCGACACGGTCCGCCAGTGCGGCGCCTGCGGCAACGCCACCGCCAGCGCCCACCTGTTCTGTCCCAGTTGCGGCGCCAAGCTCTGACCCGGATGCTGCCCCTGGCAAGCCCCGGCTGGAAGTGCGGTCTCAGCCTGCTCCAGGCCCTTGTCACAGTGGCAGCGAGCCTGTTGCTGCTGCTGGTCCCCGCCGTTGCTGATGCGGCTCAGGTGCTGCAGGTGAGGGGACCCACCCTGCTGCAGGTCGGGGACGGCAACCGCAGCGTGCCGGTTGAGCTGGCCTGCGTGGCCGTTGCTCCAGGCAGCAGCAGCGCTGCGGTTGCCTGGCTGCGCCGTCAACTGCCGCGCCAGACCAGGGTCCAGCTGCGCCCCGTCAGCCAGCACGACGGTCGGCTGGTGGCGCAGGTGCGCCGACTGGACAGCGACAGCGACCTTGGAGCCGCTTTGGTCGCCGCCGGGCTGGCCACGGCTTCCCCCGGGTGCCCATGAGCCGCAACCGCACCGCCAAGGGTGTCGTGCTGGTGCCCAGCCTGCTCCTGGGGGGCGCCTTCATCGCCACCGCCGTATGGGTGGATGGGCCGGCGGCCGCCAACCGCGGACTCGCCCTCACCCTGGGCGGGATTCTCATGGCGGCGGGGCTGCTGGCTCAGCTGCTGCCGGACCCTCCCTCCGAATCCTGACGGTTGCGCGACCGGTGGCAGAATGCCGCCGCCTCGGTCCGACCACGCCCTGTCTGTGCGCCCTCCCCTGCTCCGCCTGCTTGCCCCCGGGGTTCTGAGCCTGTCACTCCTTTCCGGCCCGGCGGTTCTGGCCCAGTCGCCCCCGCCCCCGCCCCCGGCCGGAGGCAGGGCGCCGGCAGGTGGCTCCACCGTGCCGATGGAGGGCCCGGCCACCCAGAAGGATCTCTACGCCTATGCCCTGATCGGGGCGGTCAATGCCTGCGAACTCGCCACCAAAGCCAAGGTCTCGGTGCAGCAGGGGATCCCGGTGGCGGCCCAGTCGGTCGCCTTCGTGATCGCCCGGCGCCACGGCGGCCGGGTGCAGGGGATCGACAAGGCCCTCACGCCGCAGCAGATGTTCGACGGCTCGGCCGTGCAGATCACCGTGCTCCTGCGTCAGGGCTGCTACAACCAACTGAGCGCCGCCGACAAGAAGCTGATCGACACCTCGATCGCACAGATCCAGGCCGCCCGCAGCCAGAGCCGCTGACAGACACCTCAGCGGCCTGAGGCCGCAAGGCCCGGCATCCCGATCGTGGAGTGAAGGGCACGAAGAAATCGCATCGGCGCTTGCCCTGCCTCCTGGCAGCGCCAGAGTGACGGCAGTCGCGACCAGGCCGATGTCGGAAGCTCCTGTGTCCGTCACCCTGCCTGAGAACGCGACTGGCAACGCGTCCGACAAGGTGTCTGACAACCCGTCCGACAACGCGTCCACCACCGTGGCGGGCAAGCGTCTGGTGGTTCCCTTTGAGGAGGTGGGCATCGACGCCGTCGCCGAAGTCGGTGGCAAGAACGCCTCCCTCGGGGAGATGATCCGTGAACTGGTCGGCGAGGGAGTGAGAGTTCCGGGCGGATTCGCCACCACGGCTGCCGCCTATCGCCATCATCTGAGCGCGGCCGGGCTGGAAACCAGGCTCCGGAGCATCCTGCAGGGGCTGGATGCCGAGAACCTGCCGGCCCTTCAGGCGGCCGGGCTTGCCGCACGGGAGTTGCTGCTGAGCGCCCCTCTCCCTCCCGATCTGGCGGAGGCGATCCGCGAGGCCTACCGGGCCATGGGCTCCCCTGCCGTGGCCGTGCGCTCCAGCGCCACCGCCGAGGACCTGCCGGACGCCAGCTTCGCCGGCCAGCAGGAGACATTCCTGCACATCGAGGGCGAGGAGGCCCTGCTGGACGCCTGCCGGCGCTGCTATGCCTCCCTGTTCACGGACCGGGCGATCTCCTACCGCCAACTCAACGGATTCGACCACCTGGAGGTGGCCCTCTCGATCGGCGTGCAGTGCATGGTGCGCTCGGATCTGGCCTGCTCGGGGGTGATGTTCAGCATCGACACCGAAACAGGCTTCACCGGCACGGTGCTGCTCACCGCCGCCTACGGGCTCGGGGAGAACGTGGTGCAGGGGGCGGTGAACCCCGACGAGCTGCTGATCTTCAAGCCCACCCTGGCGCAGGGTTTTGCGTCGATCATCAGCCGACGACTCGGCAGCAAGGCGATCCGCATGGTCTACGCCGACGCAGCGGAGACTGGCGGTCGCTCCGTGCGCAACGTCGACGTGCCGGTGGAGGAGCAGCAGCGCTGGGCGCTGAGCGACCCGGAGGCCCTCACCCTGGCCCGCTGGGCCGTGACGATCGAGCGGCACTACAGCGCCCGCAGGGGCATGCCCACCCCGATGGACATCGAGTGGGCCAAGGACGGCCCCAGCGGCGAGCTGTTCATCCTCCAGGCCCGGCCCGAAACGGTCCAGTCCCGTCGCCAGGGGGCGGTGCTGCGCACCTGGCACCTCGAGGGCACGCCCGGGGAGGAGATCACCAGCGGGCGGGCGATCGGCGCCTCGGTTAGCAGCGGCCGGGCGCGGGTGATCCACGACCCCTCCGAGATCCGCCGGTTCGAGACCGGCGACCTGCTGGTGACGGTCCGCACCGATCCCGACTGGGAGCCGATCCTCAAGAAGGCCAGCGGCGTCGTCACCGACCAGGGCGGGCGCACTTGCCATGCGGCGATCATCGCCCGCGAGATGGGGATCACCGCGATCGTGGGCACGGGGGATGCCACCGGCCGGATCGCTGACGGCGACACGATCACGATCAGCTGCTGCGAAGGCGATGTGGGCCACGTCTACCGGGGCGCCGTTCCCTTCCATGTCGACGAGCAGACCCTCGACGATCTGCCCCCAACCCGCACGCAGATCCTGATGAACGTGGGCAACCCGGAGGAGGCGTTCAACCTGGCCCGCATCCCCTGCGACGGGGTGGGACTGGCCCGGCTGGAGTTCATCATCGCCAACCACATCCGCGTCCATCCGATGGCGCTGCTGCAGCCGGAGCGGGTCAGCGATGCAGCCGAGCGCGAAGCGATCGCCGCCCTCACCCGCGGCTATGGCCGGCCCGCCGACTACTACGTGGATCTGCTCGCCCAGGGGATGGCGCGGATCGCCGCCGCCTTCCACCCCAGGCCGGTGATCCTGCGCTTCTCCGACTTCAAGAGCAACGAGTACGCCAAGCTGCTGGGGGGCAGGGCCTTCGAGCCCACCGAGGAAAACCCGATGATCGGCTGGCGCGGGGCCTCCCGGTACTACGCCGAGGGGTTCCGCGAGGCCTTCGCCCTGGAGTGCCGGGCCCTGCGCCAGGTGCGCGAAACCATGGGGCTCACCAACGTGATCCCCATGGTGCCGTTCTGCCGCACCCCCGAGGAGGGGGATCGGGTGCTGGCCGAAATGGCCAAGGAGGGGCTGGTGCGGGGCAGCAACGGCCTGCAGGTGTACGTGATGTGCGAGTTGCCGAGCAACGTGATCGGCGCCGAAGCCCTCGCCGAACGGTTCGACGGCTTCTCGATCGGCTCGAACGACCTCACCCAGCTCACACTCGGCCTCGACCGCGACTCGGCCCTGGTGGCCGAGCTGTTCGATGAACGCCATGCCACGGTGAAGGAGATGATCAGGCTGGCGATCCACACCGCCAAACGCTGCGGCCGCAAGATCGGCATCTGCGGCCAGGTGCCGAGCGACTACCCGGAGTTCGCCCGCTTCCTGGTGGAGGAGGGGATCGACTCGATCAGCCTCAACCCCGATGCGGTGGTGCACACCCGCCTGGCCATCGCCGCCATGGAGACCGGCAGTCAGGCAACCCCTGTTGCCCCGGGCCTCGCTCCGGTCTGAAGACAGGGCAAGGGCGGCCCCTCAGAGGGGGGGGAGCGGGCCGCGCCTCAAACCGGGAGCAGCCCGGCGGCAGGAGCCACCGGCTCACAGCGGCACCGCTGCCAGAGCATCAGGGCAAGGGCGCTGAAGCGCACGCCAGAGAGGACAGCCAGTCCGACACACAGCGGACAGTGCATCACTCCCATGGAGGCGCCGGGCAAGAGGTTCCACCCTGGCAGGTTCGGAGGTTTCCTGGTGGCTCCTGTGCCGATCTGCCACCCATCGTCTCCTACAACGGAGGAGAACCGCACCGCCCTGCCGCCGTGCTCCGCCTCAGTGAGCTCAAGCTCCCCCTCGACCACAGCGAGGCCGACCTGGAGGCGGCGATCTGTCGCCGGCTGCGCATCCCCACGGGCGCACTGCGCAGCCACCGGCTGGTGAAGCGCAGCGTCGACGCCAGGCGGCGGGGGGCGATCGCGCTGGTCTACAGCCTCGATCTCGACCTCGATCTCGACCAGGCCAGCAGGCGACGGCTGGAGCGCCGCTTCGCCGACGATCCCCACCTGCGGCCAACGCCGGACGAGCTCTACCGCTACGTGGCCCGGTTCACCGACGACGATCGGCCATCGCTTCAGCCCGTGGTGGTGGGCGCCGGACCGTGCGGCTACTTCGCGGCCCTGCTGCTGGCCCAGATGGGCCTGCGGCCCCTGCTGCTGGAGCGGGGAAAGGCGGTGAAGGAGCGGAGCGCCGACACCTTCGGCTTCTGGAAGGGCAGGCGGCCCTTCGATCCGGAATCGAACGCCCAGTTCGGCGAGGGGGGAGCCGGCACCTTCTCCGACGGCAAGCTCTACAGCCAGGTGAGCGAACCGGCCGCCTACGGGCGCAAGGTGCTGGAGGAACTGGTGGCGGCCGGGGCACAGGAGGAGATCCTCACCCTGCATCGGCCCCACATCGGCACCTTCAAACTGGCCACGGTGGTGCGGGGCCTGCGGCAGCGGATCGAGGAGCTGGGCGGCACGGTGCGGTTCGGGGCCCGGGTGGAGAGGCTGGTGCGGGGGGAAACGGACGCGGAC
Source organism: Cyanobium sp. (assembly GCA_046080685.1). Lineage (GTDB taxonomy): Bacteria > Cyanobacteriota > Cyanobacteriia > PCC-6307 > Cyanobiaceae > Cyanobium. The sequence continues at coordinate 6,897 of JBJTUJ010000268.1, forward strand.
GGGGGAGGACAGCTCCGGGGGCTGGTCCTGGCCGATGGCGAGAGGATCGAGGCCGACCATGTGGTGCTGGCCGTCGGCCACAGCGCCCGCGACACCTTTGCCATGCTCCAGGATGTAGGGGTGGCGCTGGAGGCCAAGCCGTTCGCCGTGGGCCTGCGGGTCGAGCATCCCCAGGACCTGATCGATCGGGGACGCTGGGGCACGGCGGCCGGCCACCCTCGCCTGGGGCCCGCCGAGTACAAGCTGGTGCACCACGGCGGCAACGGCCGCGATGTCTACAGCTTCTGCATGTGCCCGGGCGGACTGGTGGTGGGCGCCACGTCGGAGGAGGGCTGTGTAGTGACCAACGGCATGAGCCAGCACTCCCGCAACGAGCGCAACGCCAACAGCGCCCTGGTGGTGACCATCACCAACGCCGACGTGGCCCCCTACGGCAAGGGGCCGGGAGATCCCCTGGCAGGGGTGGCCTTCCAGCGCCACTGGGAGCGGCAGGCCTTTCTGGCCGGCGGCGGCGACTACCGCGCCCCCGCCCAGTGGCTGGAGGATTTCCTGCAGCGAAAGCCCAGCGTCCAGGGATCAGGCGAAGGGGTGAG
>JBJTUJ010000269.1:0-4644 GCA_046080685.1 Cyanobium sp.
CCGATCCCTGGGGCGTGAAGGTGACCCGGGTGGAGCTGCGCGACATCCAGCCCTCCCAGGGGGTGCAGCAGGCGATGGAGAAGCAGATGACCGCCGAGCGGGAGAAGCGGGCCTCGATCAAGGCAGCCAGCTGGGTGGCAGACTCGGCCCGTGCCTTGGCCAGCAGCAACTGCTGCTTGGCATGGGCATCGGCGTAGAGCAGAACGGCCTCCTGCTTGGCATTGGCATCCAGCACCAGGGCCTCGGCCCGGCCCCGGGCCGCGTTCACCTGGGACTCCCTTTCCCCTTCCGAGCGCAGGATCGCCGCCCGCTTCTCCCGTTCGGCCGTCATCTGCTGTGCCATCGCCTGCTGCACCCCCTTGGAGGGCTGGATGTCGCGCAGTTCCACCCGGGTCACCTTCACGCCCCAGGGATCGGTGGCCTGATCGAGCTCCTGGAGCAGGGCCTCGTTCACCTCCTGGCGGGTGGTGAAGGTCTGGTCGAGGTCGAGCTTGCCCATCTCGGCGCGGATCTGGGTGAGCACCAGATTCACCATCGCCGCCTGCAGATTGTCGACGCCGTAGTAGGCGCGGGCGTGCTCCAGCAGCTGCCAGTACACCACCGCATCCACCTCGATCGAGACGTTGTCCTTGGTGATGCACTGCTGGGGTGGGATATCGAGCACCCGCTCCTTCAGCGACTCGTGGCTCACCACCTTCTCCACCCCCGGCAACACCAGCGACAGGCCGGGCTTGAGCTCGCGGTTGTACTTGCCCAGCCGCTCCACCAGCATCGAGCGGCTGCTGCTCGTCACCCTGACGCTGCCGATGCCGAGACCGGCCAGCAGGGCCAGAACGATCGGAACCAGGGCTTCCATGGCGGACTCAGGGCTTGACGAACGCTAGCGGCGGGGAATGTCGGCGAAAATGAATCCTCTCCGGCCTGCGTCGTGGCGATCGCTCCCCTCTGGCTCCTGCTCGCCCTGGCTCTGCTGGCCCTGGTGCTGCTGGGGATCGACACGGATGGCCTGCTGCTGGTGGGGGCCCTTGCCGGCCTGCTGCTCGCCCTGGTGAGCGCCGTTGCCGCCCTCCCGCTCGTGGCTCAGATCCTGCTCTGGGCCGCCCTGGTGGCCGGCGGGTACGGCTTCCTGCGGCGCTGGTCGGCCCGCCACGGCGAGCGCACGATCCCCCCGGCCGCCGGTTCGGAGCAGGCGGAGGTGATCGCCGGCTTCGACGCCGAGGGCCTGGGGCGGGTGCGCTGGCAGGGCCAGAGCTGGGCCGCCCTCAATCTCGATCCCAGCAGGAGCCCCGGGGCCGGCAGTCGCGTCACCGTGATGGGACGGGAAGGCACACGCCTGAGGGTGCTCCCCGCGCCTCCAGCGCTGACGGACGACGCCTGAGGCCCAAATGGGTGCGCCTGGGGTTCAGTCGAAGAACATCAGGCTCACCACCTTGCCCATGTCCTCAGCGGTGCGGCAGCTGGAGAGGAGGGTTTCGCTGTCGTGGAAGGCGTAGCAGATCAGCTGGTCGCAGCGAACGATGATCTCCTGGTTGCAGAGGCTGCTGGCCATCGGCAGGGGCAGTTCGTCGTGCTCCGGTTTCTCCACCAGGTGCAGCACCCGCTCCAGCTGATCCCGCGACTCCACGGGCTGACGGTCGAGGCTCTGGGGCAGCAACACGGTGAGCCGTGAAGGGTCCACATCGAGAACGCTGCGGATGACGGCGGAGTTGACTCCCTGGGCGCCGGAGGTGATCAGGTTGTGACCTTCCTGGGCCAGGGAGCGGGCCACCAGCTCCACAAGGTGAATGGATACCACCGGCACATGGCGGCTGCCGAGAATGGCAATTCGGCGTTTGCCCCTGTCCTGGAGCATTGCCAGTTCCTGGGCAAGTGTATCGATCCGGTCGAGTGCCGGTAAATCAAGGGACCGGGTCAACCGTGTGCCGATGCCACTGAACCTGAACCTAGCAGCGTTGCCCGGGCATCAGGCACGGACCGGCGGACGCAGCCGTTCGAACAGGCGATCGAAGCGGCAGTGTTCCTCCACCAGGCGGATGGCATAGGTGGCCTTCACGGTTTCGTTCAGCCGCACATGGCCGATCGCCGCCTCGATCACCTCCACTGTGGTGAGGGTGTCGTGATCCACCTTGAGCACCGGCACCTCCAGTTCCTCGGCCCGGCTGATCAGCTGGGGCAGCGGTTCGCCGGCACCGGTGAGGATCAGGCACTGGGTGGAGGCCTCCAGAGCCGCCAGCTGGATGTCGGTGCGGTCGCCGCCGGTGACCACGGCCATGTTGCGCCGCCGCCGGAAGAACTCCATGGCGGAGTTCACATTCATGGCGCCGATGGAGAGGGTTTCCACCAGCAGATCCAGACGCTCCTGACAGCAGAGCACCTGGGCCTGGAGGCGCCGCGCCAGTTCCTCCACGGTGACGCTGCGCAGCAGGGGGCTGCGGGGCATGACCCCCAGCACCGGCAGGCCGAGACGCTCGAGGGCCGGTTCCACCTCGCTCCGCAGGGCCGGAACCGCCTCGGGATCCACGGCGTTGAGCACCACGCCGGCCAGCAGGTCGCCGAGCTGGGCCCTGGCCTCCAGCAGGCCGTCCACGCTGCGGCTGTCACTCCAGGGGTGGACCAGCAGCACCGGAGCCAGCAGGGTCCGGGCCAGGGGCACAAGCGACAGGCCGTAGAGCTGCCCTTCGCTGAGGCTGCCGGCCGCCTCCAGCAGCACCTGCCGGTCGGCGGCCGCGGCAACGGCCAGTTGCTCCTGCAGGCTCACCAGGCCGGCGCCGGGCAGCAGGTCGCCTTCGAGCAGACGGCGGTGGGCCGAGGCCGGCTCCAGCTGGTGCACCGCCCCGATCCATTGCTCGGGAGGCAGTCCGAGGGTGGTGCCGATGAAGCGCACGTCGGCGTCGATTCCCGGCGTCTCCCAGGCGGGCATCACCTCCTGGCAGGTGGCCAGCGGCTTGCCGAACGCCACCGCCACCCCCTGCCGCATCAGCTGACGGGCCAGCCCCAGCACCAGGGCGGACTTGCCGCTGAAGGGTTCGCAGGAGCCGATCAGCAACGGGGTGGGCATGGAGCGTCCTCGCCTGGGCCTGCAGGATGGCGGTCAATCTAGGCAGCGCACAACCCCTCCCCCCGCGGAGGCGCCGCTCTCCGCCCCGCTTCCGGGGCCCTGAACCCACCCGCGATGGCCGAATCCTCCCCTTCCTCCTCCGCTTCCCTGTTGGCCGCCGGTGGCCCGGCTCTCGGCTTCCCGGGCGCGGTGGTGGCGATCACCGGGGCCAACGGCGCCCTCGGACGGGCCCTGCTGCGCCGCTGGCATGAGCGCGGCGCCCGGCTGATCGCCCTCACCACCTGCGAGGAACCGCTGGCGCTCACGGATCGGGCCGGCGGGCCCCTGCCCGTGCGTCAGGTGTGCTGGCGGGCGGGCGACGAGGCCCTGCTCGAGCTGCTGCTGGCCGAGGTGGATGTGCTGGTGATCAACCACGGTGTGAACCGGCTCGGCCGTCGCAGTGCCGCCGCAACGGAGGAGGCGCTGGAGGTCAACGCCCTCAGCGCCTGGCGGCTGCTGGAGCTGTTCGCCCTGGTGGTCGCCCGGCGGCCGGCCGCCGGCCGTCCCCAGGCGGAGGTGTGGGTCAACACCTCCGAAGCGGAGATCCAGCCGGCCCTGAGTCCCCTCTACGAGATCAGCAAGCGCCTGCTGGGGGAGCTGCTCAGCCTGCGGGCCCTCGATCTGGCGGCCACCCTGCGGATCCGGCGTCTGGTGCTCGGCCCCTTCCGCTCCGCCCTCAACCCCTATGGCGTGATGAGCGCCGAGTGGGTGGCGGGCGAGATCCTGCGGCAGGCCGGCTGGAACTGTGGCCTGATCCTGGTGACCCCGAACCCTCTCACCTACGTGCTGATGCCCCTGGCCGCCCTCACGCGCCGGCTCTACTACGGGCTCGTCAGCAGAGCAGAGCCGCCCGGAGCCTGAGGCGGGTGCCTCGGCTGGAGTTGGGCTCCCCGGCTCAGAAATCGCGATCCGTGAGGATCTCGCAGCCGTCGCTGGTGACCACGATCGTGTGCTCCCACTGGGCCGAGAGGCTGCCGTCCACGGTCACCACGGTCCAGCGGTCCTTGAGGGTGCGGCAGGCCTTGCTGCCGGAGTTCAGGATCGGCTCCACCGCCAGGGTCATGCCGGGCCGCAGCGCCATGTTCGGCAGATCGCGGGTGCGGTAGTTGAACACCGAGGGCTCCTCGTGCAGGTTGCGGCCCACGCCGTGGCCCGTGTAGTCCTCCACCACGGCATAGCCATGGGCCTCCACGTGGTCCTGCACGGCGCCCGCCAGCTCCAGCAGGGTGCTGCCGGCCTTCACCGTGGCCAGGCCCTTCATCAGGGCCTCCTGGGCCACGCGGCTGAGGGTGACCGCTTCCTTGGGGACGCCCTCGCCCACGCAGATCGTCACGCAGCTGTCGCCGTGATAGCCCTCGAAGTACGCACCCGTGTCGATCTTCACCAGGTCGCCGGCCCGGATCACCCGCTTGTTGCTGGGGATGCCATGAACCACCTCGTCGTTGATCGAGGCGCAGATGCTGGCTGGGAAGCCGTGATAGCCCTTGAAGCTCGGCACCGCCCCCATCTCGCGGATCCGCTTCTCGGCGTGGCGGTCGAGGTCGCCG
>JBJTUJ010000270.1:0-3028 GCA_046080685.1 Cyanobium sp.
GAGATCGACATCACCGCCGCCGATGCGGTTCAGGAACTGCAGCAGAGCCTGGCGACCCGGGGCATCGTCTTCGCCCTGGCCCGGGTGAAGCAAGACCTCTACCAGCAGCTGGTGCGGGCCGGGCTGGTGGAGCGGATCGGGGCTCAGTGGTTCTTCCCCACCCTGCCCACGGCGGTGGCCGCCTTCACCGCCCGGAGCGACGCGGGGACCCCACGGAAGCCGGCGCCGTGATCCCTAGCTTCTGCGTGCGCGGCCTCTTCCTCGCTGGCCTTGGCTGGCTCCCGGGCCTGGGCTGGGCCGGCGCTGCGGCTGCCGAGCCCGTCTCCGCCGAGGAGACGCCGGACTTCACCCCCACCACCATCGTGCGCTCGGAAGTGAATGCCGTGATGGGAGCTCTCGATTACGGGGGCAGCGCCGTCGATGGCAGCGCCAACACGGCCGCCGGCTTTCCCCTGCTCAACGCCGTCAGCTTCAACCACGACATCCGCTTCACCGTTGACACAAGCTTCACGGGCCGCGACCTGTTCCGCGTGCGGCTGCGCAGCGGCAACTTCGGCCCGTCGGGCTGGTTCTCCAATCCCCCCACCCCCCTCACCCGCCTCGATGTCTCCTTCGAGGAACCGCTCTGCGGAGCGGGCGCCCAGGACTGCGGCCGCAACCTGGTAACCGTGAACCGCGCCTTCCTGCAGGTGCCCCTCGGCGCCGGGGTGCGGCTGAGCGCGGGGAGCCGCATCATGCAGCTCGACATGCTGCCGGTGTGGCCGAGGGTCTACAACGACTTTCCCATCCTCGAGCTGTTCCAGCGGGCCGGGGCGGCCGGCGTCTACAGCCGCCGCGCCGGCAGCGGTTTCGGGCTGTCCTGGCAACCCGAAGGGGCATGGAAGGGCCTCTCGCTGGCCTATGCCACCGTCGCGCCCCGGGGCGACCTCGGCGACCCAGGCGCGGGTGGTCTGTACACCGCCGCCGGCGGCCAGACGAACACCCTGCAACTGGGCTACACCCAGCCCACCTGGAATCTCACCGCCGCCTACACGCGCACCGGCCAGGGAACCCTGCTGGGATCGATGGTGATGCGACCAAGCTGGTCTGTCATGGCGGTTCCCTGGCTTCTCCAGCCTAAGCGGCACCAAGGCTCATGACGATCAACTGGATTTGGCGCTGACATGGGGGTCGCTGGTGGGTCTCCCCCTACAAGTGCCACCCCCGTCACACCCCGCGCCAGCACTGGCCTGTCGGCGCCTGCGGAGGAGGTGACGTGCTTTCTCATTGAGCATCCTGAGGCCTCGGTCACCGCAGCCGCCATCGACGTGGTCAGGAACCTTGGGATTGTTGTGCCAGAAAAGGTCTATCAGGAAGGCCAGGGCGCCTGATCAAGCTTCTGGCGAGATCTTCTTCTGTGATCTCTGGGATCTCGTCATACTCCTCGGGCTGAACCACATGCGCATCCACACGTGAAAGATCGGAGCGGATTGGATCTTCAGGAGAAGTGTTGGCGAAAATGAAATTGCTCACTTGCATTGGCCTTACGCATGGTAATGATCTGGCGATAAAAGGAGCGCTGAGTGTAGATGATCACCACCAAACGACCCTCCAGCAATCCCAGGCAGACGGAACGCACCTCACCATAGTCGCGGCGGAGATCCTCAAACTCCAGCGTTCGCCCCGCGAAGACGCGCTTGGCATCGAGAAAGTCGAGGCCCCGCTCCTGAAGGGTGCGAAGCCGCTTGCGCGGATCAAAGCAGATCCTTATACGGGGAGGCTTGCGCCGGGCCGGCAGCGTGACCAGTCAGAGCGGATCGGCATGGCCATGGGGGAACAGGCTGCAAGGAACAAGTGCCACCCCCCGTCACACCCCGGCGAGGATGCCCCCATGCCCCCGCCCCCCCCCGCCACCTACCAGCGCCTGCGGCAGACCATCGCCGAACGCATGCGCATGAGCCACGTGTACCAGCCGCTGATGCTCATGGAGCTCCTGGGCCGCCGCAGCCCCGCTCCAGCGCAGGACGTGGCCCGGCGGATCCTGGGGGAAGACGTGACCCAGATCGACTACTACACCGAACGCGTCAAGCGGATGGTGGGCAAGGTGCTCACCGGCAAACGATGTCGTGGGTGGTGCTTGCCATCACTTGGGCGTAGCCATCAGCTCCAAACAGGTGTTGGTCGATGGGGGTCGGCGAGGGCCAGCTTGAAAGGCACCCAAGAGCTCATGTGTTCTCCCAGATGCCCTCCAGCTCCAGCACCAACCCTGGCAACACCTCGCCGCCCTCCAGGCGCAGGACGTTCTCCAGCCGCTGAGTAGCCGGTGCCATGTCGGCATCGGGGCGGGCCGGCCAGATCTCCACGGCCCGCTGCTCCGGGAACAGCAGCCAGCCCAGCTGCGCGCCATTGGTTTGGTAGAGCGCCATCTTGCGGCGCAGGGCTTCGGCGCCGCGGGGGGCTGTGTCGCTGGCACTGGCCAGCTCAATCACCAGCTCGGGGCAGAGGGGTGGGAACGTGCGGCGTTGCTCAGGAGACAGCGCCTGCCAGCGCTCCCGGCGTACCACGGCGGCATCGGGGCTGAGCACCGAGCCGTCGGCGAGGCGGAACCCGGTGGAGCTGTCGAACACCTCCCAGCATCCCCGCAGATCAGCCCAGGACTGGAGCCGGGTCAGCAGGCGTGTGTTGCGGCGACCGGTCTCGCCTCCGGTGGGGGTCATCGTGATCAGCTGGCCATCGGCTGCGAGTTCCAGCACTGCGTCAGGGTTGGCCTCGCACACCTGCGCGAACTGGTCCGGGGACAGCCGCAGATCGTGCGGCAGCAGCAAGGGCGCCAAGCCGGAAACGGCAGCTTCGGGCGCGGCCGGAGCGGCAGCAGGTGGAGCGAACGTCATCTCCCCTGGGTGACGGTAGCTCAGCTTAAGCCGGCTCACGCCGCCCACACCTCCCGCTGGAACTGCTGCAGCACGCCATCGAGCTCGCCGCCGAACAGCTTGTTCAACCGCGGCCAGCCGCCGCCTTCGCGGCGGAACAGCAGGGCGTCGTCGTCGAG
>JBJTUJ010000271.1:0-6848 GCA_046080685.1 Cyanobium sp.
GGAGCGGGAACTGCAGGAGGTGGCCCTGAAGCTGGGGGTGCTGCAGCAGCAGCTCAACCTGCCCACCGGCTTACCCATTCAGAGCCCCGGCAACCGGGCGATCGTCTGATCCGCCAGCGGAATCCCCCCAAGCCGCTCCACCTCGCGCACGCCGGTGGGGCTGGTGACGTTGATCTCGCTCAGGCGACCGTCGATCACATCGATGCCGACGAAGAACAGCCCCTCGGATCGCAGGGCCGGGGCCAGTTCGGCGCAGATCCGCCGCTCGGCCTCGCTGAGCTCGGTGGCCTCCGGAGCACCGCCCACCGCCAGGTTGCTGCGGAACTCTCCGGCCCGTGGCCGGCGGTTCACGGCACCGAGGGGTTCGCCATCCACCAGCAGGATGCGCTTATCGCCGGCGCTCACCCCCGGCAGGAAGGCCTGGATCATCACCGGCAGCTGCTCCTGGCCGGTGACCAGCTCGAGCAGGGCTCGCAGCCCGGGCCCGGCGGCGCTGGCGTGAACCACCCCCTGCCCTGCCCGACCGCCGAGGGGCTTGAGCACCACCTCGCCGTGCTCGGCGGCGAAGGCGGCCAGCGCCTCCACACGGGTGGCCACCAGGGAGGGAGCCATCAGATGGCTGAAGCGCAGGGCGCCAAGCTTCTCGTTCCAGGCCCGCAGCGAGGAGGGCCGATTGATTACCCGCACGCCCCGGCGTTCGGCCAGGTCCAGCAGGTGGGTGGCATAGAGGTAGGCCTCATCCACCGGCGGGTCCTGACGCATCCACACGGCCTCAAAGTGTTCGAGGGGTAGCCGCTCGGGCTCGCCGGCGCCGTACCAGGGCTGGGGCACCTGCCAGCAGTCGGGGCCGCAGGCCATGGCGGCGAGGCTGAGGGGCTGGGCCCGAGCCCAGGCCCTGTGTCCCCCCTCGGCGGCGGCGGCGGAGAGGTCGGCGGGGGTGCAGACCCAGGGCACCCGGCCGGCCCGCTGGGCCGCCTGCATCAGGGCGACGGTGGTGTCCTTGGCAGGGTTGAGCCGCGCGATCGGGTCGGCGACGAACAGCTGGGACGGCGGCCCGGAGGAGCGGCCGGAGGCGGGAGCGCTCACGCTTCGGGCTCAGCGGCGGGGAGACCGAGCAGCCGATCGAGAACACCCCGGGCCTCGAGCTCCTTCAGCTCCTGATAGCCGCCGATCGGACTGTTGTTGACGAAGATCTGGGGCACTTCGCCGTGGCCGCGGGAACGCTTGAGCATCATCCCCTTGTTGGCGAGGTCGTCGTCGACGATGTATTCGCTGTAGGACACGCCCTTTTGATCCTGCATCCCCTTGGCCCGGATCGAGGCGCCGCCGAAGCGTTCGGTGTAGATCTCCACCTTGGCAGGTTCCTCAGGCTGGGAACTTTGGCTCTCGGTGGGTCCCTCCTTGGCCATGAACAGCACACAGAGGCGAAATCCTACGGAGGGGGGGTGAAGGCGTCCGTTTTCCCCGCCGGCTGATACGTTCGCGGGAGATCCCGTCCGCCCAACGTGCTCGATCTCACCGACTTCAAGCGCGACCTCTCTGAGCTCACCGACCGCCTGGGCCAAGCCCAGGACTGTCTTTGACGTACCGGCCCTCAAAGCCCGCCAGCAGGATCTCGAACAGCTGGCCTCCCAGAGCGGCTTCTGGGACGACCAGCAGCAGGCCCAGAAGCAGATGCGCCTGCTGGATGAGGTGAAGGCCCAGCTGGAGCAGCTCGGCCGCTGGCAGTCGGCCGTGGCCGATGCCGAGGCCACCCTCGAGCTCTACGAGCTCGAGCCTGACGCCGACCTGCTGGCCGAATCCAGCGAAGGCCTGAAGGGGTTGCGCTCCGATCTCGACCGCTGGGAGCTGGAGAGGCTGCTCTCAGGCCCCTACGACAGGGAGGGGGCCGTGCTCACGATCAATGCCGGCGCCGGCGGTACCGATGCTCAGGACTGGGCTCTGATGCTGATGCGCATGTACACCCGCTGGGCGTAGGACCACCGCATGAAGGTGACGGTGGACGAGCTCAGCGAAGGGGAAGAGGCGGGCATCAAGAGCTGCACGATCGAGATCGAGGGCCGTTACGCCTACGGCTACCTGCGCAACGAGAAGGGCACCCACCGGCTGGTGCGCATCAGCCCGTTCAACGCCAACGACAAGCGCCAGACCAGCTTCGCCGGCGTGGAGGTGATGCCCAAGCTCGAGGAGGAGGTGAAGCTGGACATCCCCGACAAGGACCTGGAGATCACCACGTCCCGCTCAGGCGGCGCCGGCGGCCAGAACGTGAACAAGGTGGAGACGGCCGTGCGCATCCTGCACATCCCCACCGGCCTGTTCGTGCGCTGCACCCAGGAGCGCTCCCAGCTCCAGAACAAGGAGAAGGCGATGGCGCTGCTGATGGCCAAGCTGCTGGTGATCGCCCAGGAGCAGCGGGCCGCCGAGATCGCCGACATCCGCGGCGACATCGTGGAGGCAGCCTGGGGCAACCAGATCCGCAACTACGTGTTCCACCCCTACCAGATGGTGAAGGATCTGCGCACAGCCACCGAAACCACCGACGTGCAGGGCGTGATGGACGGCGATCTCGATCCGTTCATCCAGGCCCTGCTCCATCGGGGCGTGGACCTGGGGGAGGCCGCCGCGTGACCGACGATCCCTCCGGCACTCCCCCGCCGCCTCCGGCCGGCGAGAACGCCGGCTTCGTGAAACTGGCGATGCGCAACATGGTGCGCAAGGGACGGCAGAGCCTGGTTCACTTCGGCCTCACCGCCCTGGGGCTCACCGGTTTTCTGGTGCTGATCGCCTGGCTTGGCCGGCCCCAGCTCCCTCACTGAAGCGGGGCTGTTCCCCTTCCCGCCCCTGCCCATGCCCTCTCCCACCCTCGACCTGGCCTTCGCCGTGGCCGATGCCCTGTCAGCCGACCTCCGTGCCGAGGCGGAGGCACTGGCCGATCCGCTGGCTGGCGAGGAAGGCTGGAGCCGGCTGCTGGCGCAATGGCTCGAGCAGCTGGCCGCTGAACTGCCCGAGGGTCTGCGGTCCCCCGCCTACAGCCTGGGCCTCACCCTCACCGACGACGCCACGATCGCTGGGCTCAACGCCAGCTGGCGCCAGATGCCGGGACCGACCGACGTGCTGGCCTTCGCCGCGCTTGAGGAGGCGCCGCCGCTCCCGCCGGCGCCGGTCGGTGGCGGCGGGGTGGATCCGGAACCGCTGGAGCTGGGGGACATCGTGATCTCCCTGGAAACCGCCACTCGCCAGGCGGAGGAGGCGGGTCTGAGCCTGGAGCAGGAGCTGCTGTTCCTCGCCAGCCATGGCCTGCTCCACTTGCTGGGCTGGGATCATCCCGACGAGGCCGCCCTGGCGGCGATGTTGGAACGTCAGGAACGGCTGCTCGCCGGAGCGGGTGAACGGGCTTAGGGTTCGCTGATTCCGACCACCGGTCGGCCCCATGTCCATGCTCCTCCCCCAGGACTCTTCCGAAGGCGGCGCGACGCCGCTGCGCCGTCTTCCGCAGCAGGAACGGGGAGCGGCAGCCGCCAGGAGCGAGAGCAAGGGCCGCCGCCTGGGGGCCTGGCAGGTGGCCGGGGACCTGCCGGCCAGTTTCCGCTACGCCGCCCAGGGCCTGGCCTACGGCTTCCTCAGTCAGCGCAACTTCCGCATCCACGTCTTCGCCGGCGCGGTGGTGTTCGGCATGGGGCTGTGGCTGGGCCTCAGCCCCGACCGCCTGGCGGTGCTGGTGCTCACGGTGACTGCCGTGCTGGTGCTGGAGTTGCTGAACACCGCCACCGAAGCCGTGGTCGATCTGGCGATCGGTCGGCGCTTCCACCCCCTGGCGCGGATCGCCAAGGACTGTGCCGCCGCCGCCGTGCTGGTGGCCGCTCTGGCGTCGCTGCTGATCGCCTGCCTGCTGCTGGTGCCCCCGTTGCTGACCCGGCTGGGGCACTGAAGCGGCCGGTCGTCCGCCCTGCCGGCTGGGGAGGCTCCAGCCTTGAATGGCCCCAGCCTTCCGCGGCCGCCGGCGCCCCATGTTCCTGGTTCTCGACAACTACGACAGCTTCACCTTCAACCTGGTGCAGTACCTGGGAGAGCTGGCGGCCGACCATCCCCTGGCGGCGGATCTGCGGGTGGAACGCAACGATGCCCTCACCCTGGATCAGATCCGGGACCTCGATCCGGAGGCGATTCTGATCTCCCCAGGTCCGGGGGACCCTGACCAGGCCGGGGTGTGCCTGGACGTGCTGCGGGAACTCGGACCCACCGTGCCTATCCTTGGGGTCTGCCTGGGTCATCAGTGCCTCGCCCAAGTGTTCGGCGGCCGGGTGGTACGGGCCAAGGAGCTGATGCACGGCAAGACCTCACCGGTGCACCACGGCGGCCAGGGGGTGTTCACCGGCCTGCCCGATCCGCTCACCGCCACCCGCTACCACAGCCTGATCGCCGAGCGCGAAACCCTGCCCGACTGCCTGGAGATCACCGCCTGGCTGGAGGACGGCACGATCATGGGCCTGCGCCACCGCGACCACCCCCACCTGCAGGGGGTGCAGTTCCACCCGGAGAGCGTGCTCACCCAGGACGGCCATCGGCTGCTGGCGAACTTCCTGCGGGAAGCCGCTGCCCACCACTGCTAGCTTCGCGCCACAGTCCCGGGCCGGAGCCCGCCGCGTTTCCATGGCTCTCGCCGCCCGTTCCGCCCTGGCTCTGGCCACAGCCACGGTCCTGCTCACCGTGCTGCCCACCGCCATGGCTCCCGGCCGGGCCCAGGGGGGCGGCGTGACGATCACCAGCTACGGCCACAGCGCCCTGTTGATCCAGGGGGGCGGCGCGCGGGTGCTGCTCAATCCGTTCCGGGCCGTGGGCTGCGCCGCCGGCCTGGCGGAGCCGCGGGTGGGCGCCGATGTGATCCTGGCCAGCAGCACCCTGCGCGACGAAGGGGCGGCCGGCGTGGCCAGCGGCCGGATGCTGGTGAAGCCCGGCTCCTACCGGGTGGCGGGACTCCAGATCGAAGGGATCGCCTCCCCGCACGACCGGGTGGGGGGCAAGCGTTTCGGCCTCTCCACCCTGTGGCGCTGGAAGCAGGGGGGCCTCGACTTCGCCCATCTCGGCGGCACCGCTGGCAGCATCAGCCCCTCCGACAAGGTGCTGCTGGGCCGCCCGGATGTGCTGATCATCGGCGTGGGCGGCGGGGCCAAGGTGTACACCGGCAAGGAGGCGGCCGAAGTGGTCCGGGCGCTGGAGCCCCGCCGGGTGATTCCGGTGCAGTTCCGCAGTGCCCCCCCCAGCGAAGGCTGCGACGTGGGCTCCGCCGAGCCCTTCCTCCAGGCGATGGCGGGCACCACGGTGCGGCGCGGTGGCCGCACCCTTTCGCTCGTGCCGCCCCTGGGCGACACCATGGTGATCGAACTGATGCGCTGAGCTCAGCTTCCGCACTTCGCACACGGGCCTCAGGCATCGATCAGCCGGTAGGCCTCCCAGAAGCGCTCCATCTGTTGGTGGATGCCGAGGCTCACCCGCAGGCTGCCGTCGATCTGGGGCTTGCCCGCCATCGAACGCACCAGGATGCCGGCAGCCCGCAACTCCCGCTCCACCTCGGCCACCGGCCGCCACGGCCAGAGCAGCAGGTAGTTGCCCCCCGCCACGTGGTGCTCCACTCCAGCCGCCTGCAACCGGGCCACCAACCAGTCGCGGGCGCTCAACACCTCGGCCACGTAAGCGTCGATGTAAAGCTGATCGGCCAGGGCGGCGCGGGCGGCGGTGACGGCGAAGCTGTTCACGTCGTAGGGGCCGGTGACCCGGCTCACCCGATCCACCAGGGGAGCGGCACCGATGGCGAAACCGATGCGCAGGCCGGCGATGCCGGCGGTCTTGGAGAGGGAGCGCAGCACCAGCAGGTTGGGATGGCGGGCGAAGGGATCGCCGCCGCCAGCAGCGGCCTCCGCCAGCAGCAGCGGCAGCACGCTGTCACCGGTGAAGGCCTCGTAGAGCTCATCCACCACCACCAGGGTGCGGGGCGCCCCGGCCGCCAGGGCGAGCACGTCGGCCGCCTGCAGGCGGGTGCCGGTGGGATTGTTGGGGTTGCAGAGCAGCAGCAGCCGCGGCACGACGCCGCTGGCGTCGGGGGCCAGGGCCGCTGCGATCGCCTCCTGCGGGAAGGCGAAGCCGGGCAGGCGATGGGGCACCGCCTCGATCGTCATCCCCTGCATGCGGGCGCAGGGGGCGTAGTAGCCGAAGGTGGGAGAGGTGGTGAGCAGCCGATCACCGCCGCTGCCGTAGGCCTGGAACACGGCATGGATGGCCGCGTCCACGCCGTTGAACACACCGATGTGGCCGGGCGTGAGACCGCCGCCGGCGGGCATGCCGGGCGGCACGAGCGCGGCGATCACGTCCTCCCGCAGGCCGTCGTACTCGGGATAGATGGCGTAATGATCGGCGGGGATGGCCCTGATCGCCTCCACCACCTTCGGACTGGGCCCGATGGTGTTCTCGTTGAAGTCGAGCCGCAGCAAACCCCTCCGCCCCTCGAGCGGGGCGCTGTAGGCCTGGAGACCCTCCACCTCGGGGCGGGCCGGGGGAACGCCGGATCGGTCCATACCCCGACGGTAGATGGCGGATGGGCCGGGGCCGCAGGCCTCCGCCAACCAACCCATGGGGCAAGCGGCGGTTACATTCGCTCCAGCGTCTCGATCCCCAGCAGCCCCAGGCCCAGCTTCAGCGTGTCGGCGGTGAGGCGGCAGAGAGCCAGGCGTGAACCCCGGGAGGGCTCCTCGGCCTTCAGCACCGGCACCTGGTCGTAGAAGCGGTTGAACACCTGGCTGAGTTCGAACAGATAGCTGCAGAGGCGATTGGGCAGCAGGTCGGTCTCCACCTCG
>JBJTUJ010000272.1:0-9384 GCA_046080685.1 Cyanobium sp.
CATCCGCTCCTGGGATTCGCTGAGCAGGAACTCGTAGGCAGTCATGCCGGCCTCACGGGCGGGCACCTTGTCGAGGTCGAGCTCGATGCCCAGGCCCCCCTTGGCGGCCATCTCCGAGCAGCTGCAGGTGAGGCCGGCGGCGCCCATGTCTTGAGCCGCCACCACATCGCCGGTCTGGAACGCCTCGAGGCAGGCCTCGATCAGGCCCTTCTCCAGGAAGGGGTCGCCCACCTGCACGGCGGGGCGATCATCGAGGGAGGCCTCGGTGAGCTCGGCACTGGCAAAGCTGGCGCCGCCCATGCCGTCGCGGCCAGTGGTGCTGCCTACGTACACCACCGGATAGCCCACCCCCTCGGCACCGGAGCAGACGATCTGCTCGGTTTCCATCAGGCCCAGGGCCATGGCGTTCACCAGCGGGTTGCCGGAGTAGCTGGCATCGAAGGCCACCTCCCCACCCACGGTGGGCACGCCCACGCAGTTGCCGTAGTGGGCGATGCCGGCCACCACCCCCTCCATCAGACCCACGTTGCGCTCATCCTCCAGGGGCCCGAAGCGCAGGGCGTTGAGCAGGGCGATCGGGCGGGCACCCATGGTGAAGATGTCGCGCAGGATGCCGCCCACGCCAGTGGCAGCGCCCTGGAACGGCTCAACAGCCGAGGGGTGGTTGTGGCTCTCGATCTTGAAGGCCAGCCGCTGACCCTCCCCCAGGTCGACCACGCCGGCGTTCTCACCGGGACCCACCAGGATGCGCGGGCCGGTGGTGGGGAACCCCTGCAGCAGGGGCCGTGAGTTGCGGTAGCAGCAGTGCTCCGACCACATCACCCCGAACATGCCCAGCTCGGCCCGGTTGGGAGCACGGCCGAGGCGACGGCAGATCTCCTCGTAGTCGGCCTGGCTCAGGTTCTCCTTCTGCAGCGCTTCGGGCACCGAGTACGAGGGGGAGGCCACCAGAGCGCCGCGGACACATCAGTGCTTCCAGTATCCGTTCCGGGGTGCCGGGGCCCCTCAGACCCAGGGATCGTCGTCCTCGCGGCCGCGGTAGCGATCGGGGGGCCTCCTCTCTGGGCCGGGGGGCCGTGGCTCGGGCCCCCCATCCCGGTCCCCCTCCTCGTCAATCCAGTCGTCGTAGGGGCCGGGGCCCGCGTCCGGCTCTGCGGGGTCCTCCTGCCACGGCCGCCCGTCGGCGCGTCCGGACCGCTCCTGCCGCTGCTCCTGCTCGTCCCAGGGGGGCTCCTCCAGCCAGCCCTCCAGGCGATCCTCGAGCCGTCCGCCGGCCTGCTGGAACTGGTCCCGCAGCCGGGACGTCTCCTCCCCCACCTGATCCCGCCAGCGACGGGAGCGGCGCAGGAACTCCTGGCGCACGCTCGCCCGGGCCAGGGGGAGGTCGTCGAGACCGCGCAGCGAGCTGAACACCCGGCCGGGCTGCTGGTCGACGATGCGATCGGGAACGAGGCGCCAGCGGCTGCTGCCAGGAAGGCGCGGATCGCTGCGGGACACCAGGTAGTGGCGGATGCGGCCGCTGCGCAGCTCCACCGCCGCATCGGCGACGCTGCCCAGGGGCTGGCCATCGCCCCCCAGCAGCACCGCCTCCAGCAGGGTGGGCAGGCGGCGCAGGGTGTCCGGATCGGTCTCCGAAGGCTCCCCGCGCACGAACGCCTCCACCTCGCTCAACCCCTTGAGCTGATCGAGGCGCCACACCGCCCGCCGCTGACCGAAGGCCGAGGGACGGCTGGCCCAGCCGAGCAGCCGATGCACGGGCGGGTGCATCCACGCCACCGCGCCGGGGCCGTGGTCAAGGCCCTGGTCGCAGCGCACCCGGCGCCGCAGCAGATCGCTCAGCAGCAGCTGCTCGGGGAGGGCCGAAGGCACGGGCTCAGCTGCGGATCTGCACGGGCATCACCAGGTAGGTGAAGGTCTCCTCGCCATCCACCGGCACCAGCACCGCGGGGGTGGTGGGGGCATTGGCCTGGAGGGCGACCCGCTCCGCCGTCATGGCCTTCAGCCCATCCAGCAGGTAGCGGACGTTGAAGGCGATCTCCAGGGCCTCACCCTCACCCTCGATCTCGGCGGGCAGGGCCTCCGAACCGCTGCCCACATCCTGGGCATCGGCCCGGATCATCACCGTGCCGGCAACCGGATCGGCGGAGAGCTTCACGACGTTGTTGTGCTGGTCCGCCAGCACCGCCACCCGCTCGAGGGCGGCCACGAACCCCCGCCGGTCGAGCAGGATCCGCCGCTGGAAGGACGGCGGCAGCAGCTGGCGGTAGTTGGGGTAGGTGCCGTCGAGGCTGCGGCTGGTGAGCACCTGGTCGGCCGAGAGCACCACCACCTGACCGCGCTCGCAGAACAGGCTCAGGGGCTCACCGGAACCGCGGCCCGCCAGCAGGCGCTCCAGCTCCCGCAGGGAACGGGCCGGAACGGTCACGGCGAAGGGTTCTCCCCCCTCGGCGGCGGCCTCCCCGGCGAGGGCGTGGGGCAACCGCAGCACCGCCAGACGATGGCCGTCGGTGGCGGCGCATTCCAGCCCCTCGGCACCGAGCTGCAGGTGCACGCCCGTGAGCAGCTGCTTGGCCTCGTCACCGCTGCTGGCGAACAGGGTGGCCCGCAGTCCGCGCACCAGGGACTCGGCGTCGAGGCGGATCGGGGTGCCGGTCTGCACCAGGGGCAGATCGGGGAAGTCGTCGGCGGGCATCGCGCGCATGCGGTAGCTGCCGGAGTGGCTGGTGAGCTCCACCTGCTCCTCCCCCTCGGGGCAGCTGAGGCTGATCGGACTGTCGGCCGAAAGCCGGGAGACGATCTCGCCGAACAGCCGGGCCGGCAGAGTGATCGCTCCGCTGCTCTCCACCGCGGCGGGCAGGCTGGTCTGGATGCCGAGGCTGAGGTCGAAGCCGGTGAGGCTGAGGCGTCCGGTGGCGGCGTCGGCGGTGAGCAGCACGTTGGCCAGCACCGGATGGGTGGGACGGGCGGCCACCGCCCGGCTGACGAGCTGAAGGCTGGAATTGAGTTCGGCCTGGGAACAGACCAGCTTCATGGCAGGGGCGCGGGGTGAGGAACGACGGACGGGCGGGCCCCACGGTTTCACAGGGCGTGCGAAAGCGCAACGGCCCGAACGTTTTCCCCTGTTCGTCTGTTCTGAGATGGATCTGGATCCAGAAAGAGAAAAGCAACCCGTCGTAGAAGGGGCCGTGGAAACAGGGGAAAACCCGCAGGCTCCCACGCTGGAGGGCTTTTCTGCTCCCGGATGCCTGGGGAACGGCGGGGACGGCTGAACTCTGGAATGGTCTTTTCCTCCGTTTCCCGGGGCTGGGGGAAACGGCCGGCGGGCCGGGGCTCCGTGGGCGGTTCGGTTCTCCCCATCAGCGGGCCGGCTTTCCCCAGCCTTCCCTTGGGCCGGTTTGCCGACTGGAACCGGTCCGGATGCGCCGTTCGCTGCGGGCGCGGCCGGAGGGCGCCTGGCTCCCTGGAGCCCTAGAAGCCCATCACCGTGGCCACGGCATCCGTTTCCGGGGCGATGCCGGTGTGGAACTTGGCGTCGTTGTGCTCGATCGCGGTGGTGGGGTCCTTGAGGCCGTTGCCGGTGAGCACACACACCACCGTGGCCCCCGCCGGCACCTCCTCGCGGCGCTTGATCAGGCCCGCCACCGACGCGGCGCTGGCGGGTTCGCAGAACACCCCCTCGCCGCTGCCCAGCAGCTTGTAGGCGTCGATGATCTCCGCATCGGTGACCGCGATGAAGCCGCCGTTGCTCTCGTCCCGCGCCCGCAGGGCGTTCTCCTTGTTCACTGGATTGCCGATCCGGATCGCGGTGGCAATCGTGTCGGGCTGCTCCACGGTGTGACCCAGCACCAGCGGGGCGGCGCCGGCGGCCTAGAAGCCCATCATGCGGGGCAATTTGCGGCTGTGGCCGGCGCCTTTGTACTCGTTGAAGCCCATCCAGTAGGCGCTGATGTTGCCGGCGTTGCCCACCGGTATGCACAGCCAGTCGGGGGCGTCACCCAGGGCATCGACCACCTCGAAGGCGGCCGTCTTCTGGCCCTGGAGGCGGTAGGGGTTGAGTGAGTTCACCAGGGTGACCGGGTAGCGGTCGGCCACCTCGCGCACGATCGCCAGGGCCAGGTCGAAGTTGCCCTGCACCGCCAGCACCTCGGCGCCGTAGAGCAGCGCCTGGGCCAGTTTGCCCTGGGCCACGTAGCCGTCGGGGATGAGCACGAAGGCCCGCATTCCGCCCCGGCGGGCATAGGCGGCGGCGGCGGCCGACGTGTTGCCCGTGCTGGCGCAGATCACCGCTTCGGAGCCCTCCTCCCGGGCCTTGCTGATGGCCATGGTCATGCCCCGGTCCTTGAAGGAGCCCGTGGGGTTGAGGCCGTCGTACTTGAGGAACACCTTCACGCCGCGGCCGATGCGCTCGGCGATCACCGGGGCCGGGATCAGCGGCGTGGCCCCCTCCCGCAGGGTGATGACCGGTGTCTTGGCCGTCACCGGCAGCCACGAGCGGTAGGCCTCGATCAGCCCCGGCCAGTCCTGCATCGTGGGACGCTGGCCCAGTCGACGCAGAACCTCAAGCACGGTCGCGGCCAGCGGGGTACGGGCCGAATCTACGGCTTGGTGGTGGAGGAGCTTTCCGGTGACTTGGTGTCTCCCCGCAGGCCGTCGAGGGGCGACTCCGAGAAGAAGCGGGCCAGATCGGCGATCGAGCTGGCCTTCTGCATCAGGGCCATCAGGGCCGGCAGGTTCACCGCGAGGTTGTCGTTGGGATAGGCCTCAAGGAACGAGATCGGCGAGAGGGAGCCCTTGCCGGCGTCGATGCCGAGCACCATGGCGGAGCGCATCGCCGGGATCCCCGCCTCGGGCACCTTCAGCGGAAAGAAGATGCGGGCCAGGCGCTCCAGGATCGCCTCGCCGATGCGGGTGTTCAGCAGGCGGCTGACCAGGGTGATCGGCAGCGCCACCGACTGGTTGAGCAGCTTGGCCACCTCCTTGGGATCCTGCTTGCCCAGCCGCAGGGCATCGCCCAGCAGCCCGCGGGCCTCGCCCGTGCGGGCCAGGTGCTCGAGATCCTCAACCGGGATCGAACGACGGAAGGCACCGCTCACGAACACCAGGTTCTCGGCGGCGTGAGCGGCGGGCAGCATCGCCGGAGCACCCCCGCAGAGCCCGATGCCGAGAAGGCCTGCCAGCAAACGTTGCCTTCTGCGCACCAGCATCACCGGGAAGGGGCCCCGAATCTAGGCTGCGCTCCGCAGGCGATCAGGCCGAGGCCAGCGGCGGAAATCCCACGCCCTCGGGGGGCAGGAGAACGTCGCGCAGGAGGCGCACCACGCCGCGCTCGGCGAGTCCGCGGGCCACGTCGAAGCCCATGCGGCGCAGTTCGGCCTCCCCCAGCACCCGCGGCAGCCGCCGCAGCAGCATCGAAGGCTCGAAGCCGGGAAGATCCCGCAGGATCGCCGCCAGCTGCTGGAGAGGTTCGAGATCCAGTAACGGACCAGCCTCCAGAACCGGATCGATCGGCCGGTTCCGCAGGCCGGGGGGCTGGAGTGCCCGCGGCAGCCGCTGGCCCAGCCGCAGGGTGGTGCGCCAGGCGAGGGCATCCATCCGATCCACGGCGGCGTCGACCAGCTGGCGGCGCAGCAGGCCGCCAGTGGGGGAGAACAGGAAATCGATCACCTGATCCAGCAGGCCCTCCAGATCGAGCTGCTGCTGAAGGGCGGCGCTGCCGATCAGGTTCTCCAGCCGCGCCCAGCGGAAGGTGTCGCCGTCGTAGAGCATCTCCCGCAGGCTGCGGCGCAGGGAGGGATCGGGATCCTCCATCAGGCGGCGGGCGAAGTAGGGATAGGCGGCGCCGAGAATCTTGAAGTTGGGATCCACGCTCAGGGCGATGCCCTCCAGGGTCACCAGGGAGCGGATGATCAGGGCGTAGTAGGGCGGAACCTGGAACGGGAAGCGGTACATCACGCCGGAGAGGTCATCGGTGACGGCCTTGAAGTCCATCCGGCTGACGCCCATCTCCAAGGCCTGGCCGAACACCGTCTCGAAGGCGGGCACGATCGGCTCGAGATCCACCTCCTCCCCGAGGAAGCCGAGGGCCACGAAATCCTTCGACAGAGCCCCGAAGTTGCGGTTCACCAGGTGCACCACCGCCTGGATCAAGCCGGTGCGCGACTCGCGCGACACCTCGCTCATCATCCCGAAGTCGAGGTAGGCCAGGCGCCCGTCCTGCAGCGCCAGCAGATTGCCGGGATGGGGATCGGCATGGAAGAAGCCGTGATCGAGCAGCTGTTCCAGGCTGCAGTTCACCCCCACCTCCACCATGTCGTCGGGATCGACGCCGATGGCCCGAACCGCCTCGAGATTGGTGAGCTTGACCCCCTCGATCCATTCCATGGTGAGCACCCGCCGGGAGGTGGCCTGGTGGTGGATGCGCGGAACGGCGATGCGGGGATTGTGGCGATGGAGGCGGGCGAACTTCTCGGCGTTGGCGGCTTCGTTGAGATAATCCATCTCCTCGAACACCCGCATCCCCAGCTCGTCGATCAGGGCCACCAGATCGCTGCGGATCAGGCCCACGTTGCGGTTGAGCCAGGCGGCGATGTTGCGCACGATGTATAGATCCAACGTGATCTGCTCCCGCAGACCCGGCCGCTGCACCTTCACAGCCACCTTCTCGCCGCCCTTCAGCACCCCCTTGTGCACCTGTCCCAGGGAGGCCGCCGAGATGGGCTCGCGGTCGAGCTGCTCGAAGATCGCGTCCACCGGTGCGCCCAGGTCCTCCTCGATGCAGGCCATCGCCAGGGCGGAATCGAAGCCTGGCAGCTGGTCCTGCAGCTGGGCCAGTTCCTCCAGCAGCACCGGCGGAATGATGTCGGGCCGGGTGGAGAGGGCCTGGCCGGCCTTGATGAAGGCGGGGCCAAGGGAGGCCACCAGATCCGCCGCTTCCTTGGCACGGGCCCGCGCCTGCCCCTGGATCTTCAGGCGGCCCGTCGCCCAGTCGGTGCCGACGCCGAGCAGATAGAGGCTGATTGGCACCAGGGTCTGCCAGAGGCGGCGCAGCAGCCGGCGGGGATGGCCGGCGTAGATGCGGGTGATGACGGCCGGGTCGTAGCTCAGCAGGCCGGCCGCCTCGATGAAGTCGCCCAGCTCCTGCGGAGCGGCGGCGGTCGCCGGGGCGGGGACCGGGCTCACCGTCACGGCCGGCGCTGGTGGAGCAGGCTCAGGCTGAGGCTCGGGAACCGTCGTCACGGCCGGTCCCTGCACGGCCTCGCGCATGGCGGACAGGGCGGTCTCAGCGGCAGTGGGCACCATCGCGGCGTCGAACCGGGTGGTCCCCCTTCTAAACGAAAGACGCAGCCGCTACGGTCGGGCGGCTGACCGAACGATTCGCGGAGGCGGGGGTGCTCACCGGACTGCGCCTCGAGAACATCGCCCTGATCGAACGCCTCGAGCTCACGTTCGGGTCCGGCTTCAGTGTGCTCACCGGCGAGACCGGCGCCGGCAAGTCGATCCTCCTCGATGCCCTTGATGCCCTGCTCGGCGGCGCCCAGGGCGGCCAGGGGGCCCGCCTGCTGCGCCGCGGCAGCGAACGGGGCCGCATCGAAGCCAGCTTCTCCCTCAGCCCCCCAGTGCGGGCCTGGCTCCAGGAGCAGGACCTGGAGTCCGACGGCGACGAGCTGCTGCTCAGCCGCGACTGGCGGCTGCAGGAGGGACGCCCCAACAGCCGCCACCGGATCGACGGCACCGCGGTGAGCCGCTCCCAGATCCTCGAACTGCGCCCCCTGCTGCTCGATCTCACCGTGCAGGGCCAGACCCAGCTGCTGGCCCGTCCCGGCCAGCAGCGCCGCTGGCTCGACCGGTTTGCCGGCGACGGCCAACTGGGCCTGCTGGAGGCGGGCCGCCTCGCCTTCCGCCGCTGGCGTGCGGCCCAGACAGCCCTGGCCGCCGCCCTGGCCGACCAGGAGCGGCTCGAGCGCGAACGGGAGCAGCAGCTTGAGCTCCTCGACGACCTGGAGGCAGCCGCCCTCGACGACCCGCAGGAGCGGCAGCGGCTGCAGATCGAGCAGGACCGGCTGGCCCACGGCGTTCGGCTGCAGGAGGGGGTGGGCCTCCTGCTGGGTCGGCTGGTGGAGGGGGCCGAAGAGGCGCCCTCGGCCCTCGACCATCTGGCGGCCTGTGAACAGGAACTCCAGCAGATGCAGGTTCTGGATCCCTCCCTGGAGGCGATGTGCCAGGCCTGCTCCACTGCCCTGGCGGGCCTGCAGGATCTCGCCCGCGACCTCGATCGCTACGGCTCGGGGCTCGAGAGCGACCCCGAACACCTGGCCGAGCTGCAGGAGCGCATGGCTCAGCTCAAGGCGCTCGAACGCCGCCATGGGCGGGATCTGGCCGAGCTGATCAATCTGCGCGATCATCTGAGTGAGCTGCTGGCCCCCGGCGGCGCCGCAGCCTCGCTGGCGGCCCTGGAACAGGCGGAGGCCGCCGCCCGGCGCGAGCGCTACCGGGCCCATGGCGCCCTCACCGCCGCCCGCGAGATCGCGGCCCGGGAGCTTGAGACCCGGCTGATGGAGGCCCTGCGGCCGATGGGCCTGGCCCATGTGCGCTTCGCCGTGGCGATCGAGCCGGCAGAGCCCGGCGAGGAAGGAGCCGATGCCGTGAGCTTCCGGTTCAGCGCCAATCCGGGCCAGCCGCTCGCCCCGCTGGCGGAGGTGGCCTCCGGCGGTGAGATGAGTCGCTTCCTGCTGGCCCTCAAAACCTGCCTGGCGGCGGCCGATCCCCACGTCACCCTGCTGTTCGATGAGATCGACACGGGGGTGAGCGGCCGGGTGAGCGGCGCCATGGCCGATCTGCTGCGCCGGCTGGCCAAGCGGCGCCAGGTGTTCTGCGTCACCCACCAGCCCCTGGTGGCCGCCGCGGCCCACCATCACTTCCGCGTCAGCAAGGTGGTGGAGGCGGGGCAGACCCACACCCGGGTTCACCAGCTGCGCGAGACCCACGAACGCCAGGGGGAACTGGCGGAACTGGCGGGCGGCGATTCCGGCGAGGTGCACAGCTATGCCGCCAGCCTGCTGGAGCGCCCTGACCGCCCAGGGGCCGAGCGGGGAGCCGCCTGAACCTCGGCCCGCGAGTGTCCCGCACGTGGGACACTCGCGCCATGACCTGGACCGCCTCCGACATCCCCGACCAGACCGGTCGCATCGCCCTGGTTACCGGCGCCAGCAGCGGCCTGGGGCTGGAGACCGCCCGCGCTCTGGCGAGCCACGGTGCCACCGTGGTGCTGGGCTGCCGCTCCCGCGCCAGGGCCGAGGCGGCGCGCCGGGAGCTGCTGCCCACCGCCACCGGACCGATCGACCTGCTCGATCTCGACCTGGCCGACCTGGAGAGCGTGGACCGGGC
>JBJTUJ010000273.1:0-19915 GCA_046080685.1 Cyanobium sp.
CCCGCCAGCTGCTCCAGGGTCATCCCCTCCTTCGCCACCCGCTCCGGTCGCACGAAGGCCTCAGTGGCGGGCTGGAACAGGTTCTCCTGGGTCCAGAACCGGTAGCGGCCGTAGCCGGGCACCGGCGGCGCCGGCACCGCCAGGCTGTTGAGCACCATCACGGCACTGGCCACGCCGCAGTAGGCCAGGTTCGCCTGGGTGAGGAAGTCCTGCGCCAGGGGTCCGTAGTCGGCCCGGGCCTCGCTGCGGCGCAGCAGCGCCTGACCCTCGGCTGCCGCCAGGGGAACCGGAGCAGCGGCCACCGTCGCCTGGTCGGCGCGGCCGGGGTTCATGGTCCCCAGCAGCACCAGCGCCCCGCTCAGGACCGCGAGCCTCACGCAGGCACCGCCCCTGGGCTGCAGGTCCTGCCCCAGGATCATGGGCATTCCAGGGGAACCAGCCCCGCCAGTTCCAGGCCGGCGGGGAGCTTGAGGTCTTCACCCGTGCCGTCGGCCTCCTGAACGGGCAGGTCGGCGGAAAGAAAGCGCAGGCTGCCGTTGCCGCCGCTTACCCTCGCCCCCACCAGCGGCGCCCGGTCGGCCTGGAGATCGACCAGCCGGTCGTCCCGCTCGAGGAAGCGGATGCCGATCTGACCCAGGTCGCCCCGCTGGCAGACCCGCAGACCGGCCATCGCCAGCCGCTTCACGCGGCCGCGCTGGGTGGCCAGCAGCACCTGCCCGTCGGCGGTGGCGGCGGCTGAACCCACAACGCTCTCCCCTGGGAGAAGCCGCAGCAGCACCGGTCCCTGGGCCGCGCGGCCCATCAGCGGCAGATTCGCCTCGTTGATCGCCAGCCGCAGCAGCCGGCCGGTGCTGCTGGCCACCACCAGATCCTGCTGCTCATCGCAGACCACCACCCGCTGCAGCACCACGCCGTCGCGCAGCTTGAGCACGGTGGCGGCCCGGCCCGAGAGCTCCAGGAACTCCTCGATCGGCAGACGCTTGAACCGGCCGTCGCTGCTCAACAGGCCCAGGCTTCCGCGGGGCGGTGTCGGCAGAGGCAGCACCTGGATCACCCGTTCCCCGGCCAGGCTCTCCGGCAGGAACTTTTCCAGGTTTCCCGGGGTCTGGGCGGAGAATTCCCAGCGCAGCAGCGCCACCCTGCCATCGGCCGTGAAGGCCAGCACCCCCGGCTGGCTCGCCGTGGGCAGGATCAGCCGGGCGGGAGCGGGATGGTCGCCGAAGGGGCAGGCCTCCTCAAGGTGGAGGCGCCCCAGCACCTGGGGGGTCACCACCCGCACGCTGCCGTCGTCCTGCACCAGCAGGCGGCTGTCGCCCGCGAGGGCCTCGAACGCCTGCAGTCGCTGGGCCTCGGCGTTCGGCCTGACGGCGGCGGCCCGCTGGGCCACCAGATCGTCACCCCCCTCCACCAGCCGGGTGCGGCGCGGCGTGGCATAGCGCTTCTTCAGCGCCTTCAGTTCGGCCACCATCGCGTCCAGCAGGGAGTCCCGGTCGTCGAGAAGGTGCCGGAGGCCGGCCCGCTCCTCCCGCAGATCGTCGGCTTCCCGGCGCAGGCCTTCCTGTTCCAGCCCGGTGAGCCGGCGCAGGGGCATCGCCAGCACGGCATCCGCCTGGCGCTCGCTCAGTTCCAGGTGCACCTGCAGGCTGGCCCGGGCGCTGGCGGCATCGGGGGCGGCGGTGATCATCTCGATCACCTCCTTCAGCCGGTCGAGGGCCTTGATCAGTCCTTCCACCACCTCCAGCCGGTCTTCGCAGCGCTTGAGGGCGTGGCGTGTGCGGCGGATCAGGGTGAGCTCCCGGTACTCCAGGAAGCGCTGGAGCATCTCCTTGAGGGTCAGCTGCACCGGTTGGCCGTTCACCAGCGCCAGCAGGATCGCTCCGAAATTGCTCTGCAGGGCGGTGCGGCGCTGCAGGTCCGCCAGCACCGTTTCGGCCTGGGCATCGCGGCGCAGTTCCACCACCACCCGCATGCCGTCGCGGTCGCTCTCGTCGCGGATGTCGGCGATGCCCGTGATCCGGCCTTCGTTCACCTGTTCGGCCAGCTTCTCGATCCAACCCGCTTTGCTGAGCTGATAGGGAAGCTCGGTTACCACGATTGCGCCGCGCCGGTGCCGGCCCTTGCCGGGCTGCACCTCCTCGATGTGGGCCACGCCGCGCATCGGGATGCTGCCCCGGCCGGTGAGGTAGGTGTCGCGCACGCCGGAGCCGACCAGCACCTCCCCGCCGGTGGGGAAGTCGGGCCCGGGCACCAGGGTCAGCAGTTTCTCGTCCGTGGTGTCGGGCTTGCGGATCAGGGCGATCAGGGCCTCCACCACTTCCCCCAGGTTGTGGGGCGGGATGCTGGTGGCCATGCCCACGGCGATGCCGCTGCAGCCGTTGAGCAGCAGGAACGGCAGCTGGGCCGGCAGCACGGTGGGCTCCTGCTGGGAGCCATCGAAGTTGGCGGCGAAATCGACCGTGTCCTCGCCGATCTCATCGAGCATGCCCTCGTTGGCGATCGGGGCCAGCCGCGTTTCCGTGTAGCGCATCGCTGCCGGCGGGTCGTCGTCGACCGAGCCGAAGTTGCCGTGGCCGTCGAGCAGGGGGTGGCGGCTGGCGAAGCTCTGAACCAACCGCACCAGGGCGTCGTACACCGCCTGGTCGCCATGGGGGTGGTACTTGCCGAGCACATCGCCCACGACCCGGGCGCATTTGCGGTAGGGGCGGTCGGGGGTGAGCCCGAGTTCGTGCATCGCGAACAGGATCCGCCGCTGCACCGGCTTGAGGCCGTCGCGCACGTCCGGCAGGGCGCGACCCACGATCACGCTCATCGCGTACTCGAGGTAGGAGCGCTGCATCTCCTGATGCAGGGCGATCGGCTCGATGCGTGGCTCGGGACGCTCCTCGGCCATCAGGTCCGGCGGCTGTAGGGCGGAAGGCGCTCAGCCTACAGATCGCGGCCGGTCGTCACTCCTCGCTGTCGGTGGTTCCCGAGGCGTTGGCAGTGGCGCGCTCCACCGCGGACTTGAGCTCGGGCAGGGCCAGCAGCTGTCGGGAGGCTGTCCGCAGTTTCGGGCCCCACAGCTGCTCCTTCTGGAAGCTGTCGAGCACGTAGTTGGGATCGGCGGCCAGGGCGGCCTCCGTGAGCCGCACCGCTTCCGCGCGGTTGCCCTCGCCGCCGACGTAGAGGGCTGTCGCCAGGGCCAGGGTGGTTTCGGCCGCATCCGGCTTGATCTTCAGCACCCGCCGCCAGCGGATCACTGCGTCACCGGTGCGGCTGGCCTCGAACAGCACCAGGCCCTGGTTGTTGATCGCTTCCCAGAAGTCCTTGCGCAGGCCCGAGGCCTGCTCGAAGGCCCTCAGGGCGGCGGTGGGATCGCCGAGCAGCAGCTGGGCATTGCCCAGATCGAAATAGGCGCTGGCGTTCTTCGGATCCAGCTGGAGTCCCTTGCTCAGCAGGGTGAGGGCGTCGGCCGGTTTGCCGTTGCGCAGGGCCAGCGATCCCTCGGCGAACCAGATGCCGGGATTGTTGGGATCGAGCTGCTTGGCCCGGCTCAGGGCGTAGAGCGCCTTGTCGGTCTTGTTGCTGCGCAGGTGGGCTTCCGCCAGCAGAACCCAGCTCTGGGGATTGTCAGGCAGCAGCCGGACGGTGAGTTCCGCCAGCCGGGCCGCATCCTCGGCCTGACCCAGCCGCAGCAGCCGGGTGGCCGCCTGGGCGATTCCCAGCCCGGCCCCCTCCAGCTCCTTTTCCTGGGGCAGGTACACGTAGGGCACCATGGCCCGGACGGGGAGACTCGCTCCAAGCAGCAGGGTCGTGACCAGGGGCAGGGTGAGAAACGAGAGCCTGCGGCGGCGACCCACGGAGGTACGGCATGAATGGGGCCAGCCTAGGGATCCGTTGGCTTTTCTCCCACGGCAGCCCGCAGGTTGCGCCGCCACATCCACGGCTTGATGCGGCGCAGGGCCGAGGCCCGCAGGCGCTCGTCCCACTGCTCGTCGCACCAGCCGAGGGCTTCTTCGGCCTGGAGATCCAGGAGCCAGGACCTTGGCTGCAGCTCGGGATCGTCGGACGTGGGCAGCTTGGGGCCATTCCAGGGGCAGACCTCCTGGCAGAGATCGCAGCCGGCCACCCAGCCCTCCAGGGAGGTGGCAATCGCCTGCGGCAGCTGGGGATCGCGGTTCTCGATCGTGTGGTACGAGATGCAGCGGCGGGCATCGACCACGAACGGCTCCGGTAGGGCGCCGGTTGGGCAGGCGTCGAGACAGCGGCGGCAGCGGCCGCAGAGGGGCTCCGCCGGGCGGTCGGGGGGCAGGGGCAGGGTGGTGAGCAGATGGCCCAGCAGCAGCCAGGAGCCTCGGCGCCGGTGGATGAGATTGCCGTTCTTACCGATCCAACCCAGACCGGCCTCCTCCGCCCAGGCCTTGTCCATCAGCGGCGCGCTGTCCACGCACACCCGCCAGGCGTTGCCGGGGGCCCGGGCCTCCAGCCAGCGCCCCAGCCGCCGCAGGCGGCCATCGATCAGCCTGTGGTAATCGCGCCCCCAGCCGTAGCGGGCCACCTTGAGGGATCCGGGGGTGAGCGTTGCGCTCACGTGGTGGGGCAGGGCCACGGCCACCAGGGCCCGGACGCCCGGCAGGAGGCCCTCCACGGCCCGGCGACGGGGGTCGGCCATCCAGGCCATGTCGGCCTGGTGGCCGGCCGCCAGCCAGCGCTCGAGGGCGGCGGTGCGCATCTGCAGCCGCGGCCCCCCGGGAACGGCGGCGATGCCAACCGGATCGAAGCCCAGCCCTGCTGCCTCCGCCTTCAGCTCCGCGGTGAGCCTCTGAAGAGAGGCGTCATTCATCGGTGGAGCCTTCGGGCACTGACGGTAAAGTCCCCATCAGTTAGACCCATTAGCGTGATCGTTAGTTCCTCCACCCGGTTCAGTCCCCTCCTGCGCTGGATGGGCATCACCCTGGTGGTGCTGACCGCCCTGCAGCTGATCGGGGTGCTGGTGCTGTGGGACTGGGGCTCCGAGCCCTTCCGCCAGCTGGTGGTGGAGCGACTGATCAACCAGTCGCCGATGGCCCTGATCGGCCTGGTGCTCATGTATCTGTCGTCCCGGTTGGAGGATGCGAGTGAGTCCCGCACCCCCATTCTCTGGGCGGTGTGCGTGATCAGCGGTCTGCTGGCGGTGTTGCTCACGGCCTCCCTGCCGATCGCCTTCGGCGGCGATCAGATCCTCCAGCAGCAGGCCGATCAGCAGCTGGCCGCCAAGAAGGGTCAGCTGGAGATGGCCCGCCAGCAGAGCCGCGATCCCGCCCTGCTCCAGCAGCTAATCAGGCAGGCCGAAGCCAGCGGCCAGGTGCCCGCCGGTGCCACCGATGCCCAGAAGACCCAGTCCGCCAGGGCTTTCATCGATCGTCAGCTCGGCCAACTGGAAGAGCAGTACAAGCAGACTGAGCAGAGCAGCAAGGTCACCATCAGCCAGCGGCGCTACGCCGGCTCCGGCGGGGCCGTCGTTCTGATCATCGCCTTCACCATCCTCTGCCTCGGCAGCGTGCTGTGAGCAGGCCCGCTGGTTAGGGTTTAGGTTCCGCCCATGCCCCCCGGCCTTGGTCTCCTCCAGTCCCAGATCCGATGAGCCGCTGGGCAACCGTCTCCAGCAGGACCTCAAGAACGACCTGATCGCCGGGTTGCTGGTGGTGATCCCCCTGGCCACCACCATCTGGCTGGCCACCACCGTGAGCCGCTTCGTCCTGGCGTTCCTGACGTCCATTCCGAAGCAGTTCAATCCGTTCAACACCCTCAATCCGCTCCTCCAGGAGCTGATCAACCTCGGGGTCGGTCTGCTGGTTCCCCTGCTGGGCATCCTGCTGATCGGCCTGATGGCCCGCAACATCGTCGGTCGCTGGCTGCTGGAGTTCGGGGAGGGAACCCTGCTGCGCATTCCGCTGGCCGGCTCGGTCTACAAGACGCTCAAGCAGCTCCTGGAAACCTTCCTGCGGGACAATTCGAGCCGTTTCCGACGCGTGGTGCTGGTGGAGTACCCCCGCCCCGGGCTTTACGCCCTCGGCTTCGTCACCGGCGTGCTGGCCTCGTCGCTGCAGGCCGGTTTCGAGGACACGATGCTGAGCGTGTTCATTCCCACCGCCCCCAACCCCACCACCGGCTGGTATGCCGTCGTGCCCGAATCCTCCGTCAGGGACATCGACCTCAGCGTCGAGGACGCCTTCCGCACGATCATCTCCGCCGGCATCGTCAGCCCCGACGACAAGGAACCCTCCTCCAGCCGCAGCTTTTCCAGCCTGATGGCCCAGCTGCGGGCCCCACAACTCTCCTGATGCAGACCTGATGCAGAGTCGCACCCTCTCCCGTGAACTGGCGCTGCTGATGCTCGGCCAGACCAGCGACCGTGGTGGAGCCCCCGTGGCCGCCGAGACGTCGCTCGAGGCCCTGCTCCATCAGGCCCTGGCCAGCCTCAGCCAGCATGTGCGCGATGCCCTCGACCGCTCGGCCGAGGACCTGCAGCAGGCCCAGCAGGACCTGCTGGACAGCGAGCTGAAGGAGGGCGGAGAGGGCCAGCTGCCGAAGGTCCGCGAGCATCTTCAGGGCGGCCTGTCCCACGCCGAGCAGGCTCTGAACCGCCTGTCCGCCAGCCTGGAACTGCCCCGGCTTCTGCTCCTCTCCGACCAGGAGGAGGTGCGTCGCGGTGCCGTGGAGCGGGTGCGGGCCGTTCTCTCCGGCCGCGACGGGATCGACGCCCGCCTCGACGGCGTGATGGAGGGCTGGCGCCTGGGTCGCCTGCCCCGCATCGACCGCGACATCCTGCGGCTGGCGGTGGTGGATCTGGAGGCGTTCGCCACTCCACCCGCCGTGGCTTGCAACGAGTCCGTGGAGCTGGCCAACCGCTACAGCGACGAGCAGGGCCGGCGCATGATCAATGGCGTGCTGCGGCGTTTCACCGCAGCGAAGGTCTGATCCGCGAGCGTTTTCGAGGCGATGGTGTTCGACTGGTTCAAGCGCAGCCTGGCCCCCCAGACCCGGCCCGATCCCGAGCCCGCTCCGGCTTCGGAGCCGGTGGTGGAGCCTCCGGCCGAGGCGGCCCCGGAAGCCGCGGACGAGCCCGCTGCAGCGGCGCCGGCGGCGCCGCCTGCGCAGGCTCCCGCCCCTGTGGACCAGGACGCCCTGGCCTGGGCACGCCAGGCCTACCTGCGCCTGAAGGCCGAGCAGGAGGCCCAGCGCTCCCAGGAACCAGCTGCCGAGGCTCCGCTCGCCGAGGCCGCTGCCGAATCCCCGGCCCCCGCATCGCCCCCCGCCCCCCTGTGGACGGCCACCGTCGCGGCCGAAACCCCTCCCGAGGTTCCGGCCGCGCCGCCCAAACCCACGCCTGAGACCCCGGTCGCCCAGCCTTCCCCCGGCCCCTCGTTGCTGGAGCTGGCGGCTGCCCAGCGGCGCCAGCGGCTCGAAGAGATCACCGCTCCCGCCACCCCCGAGCCGGTGGTCCCTGCGGCGGCGCCGTCCCCAGCTCCCGTCCGCGAGGCGGAGGCCGAGCCCGAGCTGGGCGCCTTCGATGACACCTTCACCTGGTCGGCTGAGGTGCTGGCGGCCCAGGGGCGCCGGCTGGAGGAGGTGTCGCTCGAGGAGATCGACTGGCTGGGACGGCTGCGCCAGGGCCTGGAGAAGACCCGCCGTGGCTTCGTCACCCAGCTGCTCGAGCGCCTCGGTGATGATCCCCTCACGCCCGAGGTGCTCGACGATCTCGAGACCACCCTGCTGAGCGCCGATGTGGGGGTGCAGGCCACCGATCAGGTGCTCGATGCCCTGCGCCAGCGCCTCAACGAGGAGGTGGTTGATCCGGCCGAAGGCATCCGCTTCCTCAAGGAGCAGCTGCGGGGTCTGCTGGAGGAGCCGATCACCGCCAGCGGCCGCAGCCTGCTGGCGCCGGAGCGGGATCGCCTCAATGTGTGGCTGATGGTGGGGGTCAACGGCGTCGGCAAGACCACCACCCTCGGCAAGCTGGCCAACCTGGCGGTCCGCAGCGGCTACAGCGCCCTGATCGCCGCGGCCGACACCTTCCGGGCCGCGGCCGTGCAGCAGGTGAAGGTGTGGGGGGACCGCAGCGGCGTGCCGGTGATCGCCAACCCCTCCGCCAATGCCGATCCGGCGGCGGTGGTGTTCGATGCCATCGGCGCGGCCCGGGCCCAGGGCACCGAGCTGGTGCTGGTGGACACGGCCGGACGCCTGCAGACGAAGCACAACCTGATGGAGGAGCTCGCCAAGGTGCGCCGCATCGTCGACAAGCTGGCCCCCGAGGCGGCGGTGGAATCTCTGCTGATCCTCGATGCCAGCCAGGGTCAGAACGGTCTGCGCCAGGCGATGGCCTTCGCCGGCGCGGCCGGCCTCACCGGTGTGGTGATCACCAAGCTCGACGGCAGCGCCCGGGGCGGCGTGGCGATCGCCGTGGCCCATGAGGCCGGTCTGCCGATCCGCTTCATCGGCGCGGGCGAGGGCATCCGCGACCTGCGGCCCTTCAACAGCTACGAGTTCGTGGAAGCCCTGCTCGCCAGCTGAGACCCCCCCTTCCCATCGCTGCTACCCTGCGATCCCCTTGCGGCCGCCGCCTGACCAGCACGCCGCCCAGCCCTGCCCAGCAGCCCCAGGGATCCAGCGCGGCGCGACCCCCGGGCCCGGGGCCCGTTCCGCCGCTCACGGCTGCCACGGCACTGCGCCAGCTGCTCGACAGCCTCAGCCGCGAACAGCGACGCAACCAGGAGCTGCTGGCTTCACTGGCCTTCGCCCTTCGCAGTTTCACCAACCTCAACCGCTTCCTCGAACTGGTTCCCCTGGTGGCCTCCCGGCTGGTGGAGGCTGAGGGGGCCCTGCTGGTTCCCTTCCATGCCGACGGCCGCATCTGGCGGGAGCAGCTCCAGGCCACCAGCGGCGACCGCTGCGCCGAAGTGCTTCGCCAGCTCGCGGCCCTCCCCGATTCCCAGTTGCAGGCGCGCCCCTCCGGCGAGGCGGTCACGTCGGTGCTCGATCCCCTGGTGGGCCGCCTGCTCGGCCAGGCCCAGGTGTTCGCCACTTCGGTGGTGGCCCGCAGCATCCAGCAGGGCCGTCTGTATGTGTTCAGCGGTCGCCGCGGCTTCGGCTGGAGCGAGGTGCATCGCCGCCACCTCCAGATGGTGGCCGATCTCACCGGCGTGGCCCTGGAGAACGAGGGGCTCCAGCAGGACATGCGCCGCCATGAACGCCTGGATCGCCAGATGAGCACCGGGGCCGAGATCCAGGCCCAGCTGTTGCCTGACCGCTGCCCGGTGATCGAGGGGGTGGAGCTGGCGGCCCGTTGCCGCCCCGCCTTCCAGGTGGGCGGCGACTACTACGACTTCATCCCCACCATTCCCGAGTCCGCCGGCCGGCGACGGGAGCAGGGTCGCTGGGCCCTGGTGATAGGCGACGTGATGGGCAAGGGAATCCCGGCCGGCCTGCTGATGACCCTGCTGCGGGGGATGCTGCGGGCCGAGGTGCTGAGCGGCCTGCCGCCCGACCGCATCCTCCACGACCTCAACCAGCTGGCGCAGGAGGACCTGGCCCATTCCCACCGGTTCGTCACCCTCTTCTATTCCGACTACGACCCCCCCACCCGGCGGCTGCGCTACGCCAATGCCGCCCACAATCCCCCGTTCCTCTGGCGCCGGGCCGCGGGCCGGGTGGAGCGACTGGATGCCCCGGGGCTGCTGATCGGTCTGCAGAGCGAGGCGGACTACGGATGCGGCAGCCAGCAGCTGGATCCGGGCGACGTGCTCCTCTATTACACCGACGGGGTCACCGAGGCTCCGGGTTTCAGCGGCGAGCGCTTCGACGAGGTTCGGCTGATGCGCTCCTTCCATGTGGCCTGCCGCAGCGGCCTCGGTGCCCAGCGCATCCTCGATCAGCTGTTCGCCCGCCTCGACGGGTTCGTGGGTTCCGATCGCCAGCTGGAGGATGACGCCTCCATGGTGGTGCTCAAGGTGCGCGAGGAGGTGATGCTGCCCTCCCTGCCCTCCCCCGGTGGGGCCTGAGTGGCAAGCTGAGGGGTTGTGAACTCCAGCCGATGGCAGCGGATCTCCCCCCCCAGGCGTCCGGGGTGACCGGCGGCAGCGCCGGCGGATGGAGCGATCGCTTCGAGCAGGGCCTCCATCCGGCGATCGAGCGCTTCAACGCCTCGATCGGTTTCGACATCGCCCTGCTCCAGGAGGATCTCGACGGTTCGGTGGCCCATGCCCGCATGCTCGGGGCCTGCGGCGTGATCGAAGCGGCGGAGTCCGAACGACTGGTGGAGGGTCTGGAGGCGATCCGCGCCGAAGCCGCGGAGGGCCGATTCAGCCCCGGCCTGGCCGACGAGGACGTGCATTTCGCCGTGGAACGGCGGCTGATCGAACTCCTGGGCCCCCTGGGCAAGAAGCTGCACACCGGCCGCAGCCGCAACGACCAGGTGGGCACCGACGTGCGCCTGTGGCTGCGCCGCCGCATCGACGCCATCGACGCGGCCCTGGTGCGGTTCGAGCGGGCCCTGCTGGCCCAGGCGGAGCAGCACGCCGACACCCTGATTCCCGGCTACACTCACCTGCAGCGGGCCCAGCCCCTCTGCCTGGCCCACCATCTGCTGGCCTACGTGGAGATGGCCGAGCGCGACCGCTCCCGCCTGGCCGACGTGCGCCGCCGGGTCGATATCTGTCCCCTGGGCGCCGCCGCTCTGGCCGGCACGCCCGTGCCGATCGATCGCCGCCACACCGCCGCCGCCCTCGGGTTCAAGGCGATCTATGCCAACAGCCTCGATGCCGTCAGCGACCGGGACTTCGCCGTGGAGTTCATGGCGGCCGCGAGCCTGATCCTGGTGCACCTCAGCCGACTGGGTGAGGAGGTGGTCCTCTGGGCCAGCGAGGAGTTCGCCTTCGTCTCCCTCACCGACCGCTGCGCCACCGGCAGCAGCCTGATGCCCCAGAAGAAGAACCCCGATGTGCCCGAACTGGTGCGCGGCAAGAGCGGCCGGGTGTTCGGCCACCTGATGGGCCTGCTGACGATGATCAAGGGCCTGCCGCTGGCTTACAACAAGGACTTTCAGGAGGACAAGGAGGCCCTGTTCGACGGGGTGCGCACCTGCCTCGACTGCCTGGAGGCGATGGCCATCCTGTTCGAGGAGGGCCTCAGCTTCCGCCGGGAGCGGCTGGAGGCCGCCGTGGAGGCCGACTTCTCCAATGCCACCGATGTGGCCGACTACCTGGTGGCCCGCGGGGTGCCCTTCCGCGAGGCCTACCAGTTGGTGGGGGGTCTGGTGAAGGGCTGCCTGCGGGAAGGGGTGCTGCTGCGGGATCTGCCGCTGGATCGCTGGCAGGCCCTGCACCCGGCGTTCGAGGCCGACATCGTTGCCGCCATCGCCCCCCGGAGGGTCGTGGAGGCCCGGCGCAGCGAAGGCGGCACCGGGTTCGATCAGGTGCGGGAGCAGCTGGCGCGGGCCCGGCAACGGCTCGATACGAGCCCGGAGCCGTCCGCTCGATGACCGCCCGCAAACGATCCGCTGCGGCTACCAGACAAACCGGCCAACGGCACTAATCTGGAAACGGTTGGTGTGATGTGCCAGCCATTTCCGGTATCCCCCTCGGTCCAGTCGGTCAGTGAGCATTTTCGTCGGCAATCTTCCCTTCCGCGCCGAGCAGGAGGACGTCGTTGAACTCTTTACCCCTTATGGCGAGGTGGTGAACTGCGCCCTTCCCCTCGAGCGTGACACCGGTCGCAAGCGTGGCTTCGCCTTCGTCGAGATGGCCGATGCCGAAACTGAGACCCGGGCCATCGATGCGCTCCAGGGTGCTGAGCTGATGGGCCGGCCGCTGCGCATCAACAAGGCCGAGCCCCGCATGGGTGGTGGCGGCGGCGGCGGTGGGGGTGGTCCCCGCCGCGGCGGCTACGGCGGTGGTGGCTATGGCGGTGGTGGAGGTGGCGGTGAAGGGGGTGGCTACGGCGGTGGCGGTGCTGGCGGCTATGGCGGCGGCGGTGACCGGGGCTCCGGGGCCCGCGGCTGGGAAGATCGCAGCTACGGCGGCGGTGATCGCGGGGGTGCAGACGCCTTCGACAGCGGCCGCGCCCGTCGCCGCCGCAGCGGTGGTGGTGGTGGCGATTACGGCGGCGCCGAGGGCTGAGGCCTGCGGCCCTCCGGATGGACCGCTGCCGTCAGAGGCCCCGCTCCTCCAGCTGCCTTGCGGCCTCCTCGATAACCTCCACGCCCGCGTTGCGGGCTCCTGCTGCGCGGGTGAGTGACGCGCGCCAGTGGCGGGCACCGCTCACCCCCTCCACCACATGCACCAGGTGGCGGGCGATCGCCCACAGCCGCCCGCCCTGCGCGCACCAGCGGTCGGCATGGGGAAGCAGGCCGCGCACCACCGTGGACGCCCGGGCCTGTGGGTGGCCGTTGCCGAACAGGTCGACGTCCACGCCGTTCCAGCGCAGGGGGTGTTCGTAGGCGGCCCGCCCCACCATCACCCCGTCCAACCCGGCTGCGAGCTGCTGGCGGCACTGGTCGGGTTCCACCAGGCCGCCGTTCAGTTCGATGGTGAGGGCTGGTCTCTCCTGCTTCAGGCGCTGCACCAGGTCCCAGCGCAGGGGAGGGATCGTGCGGTTCTGCTTCGGGTCCAGCCCCTCCAGCCAGGCCTTGCGGGCATGCACGGCGAAGCGTCGGGCGCCGCCGGCAGCCACCGCGTCCACGAACGCCAGCAGCTCCTCGAACGAGTCGCGCTCATCGATGCCGATCCGGTGCTTCACCGTGACCGGCAGCTCGCTGGCCGCCGCCATCGCCGCCACACAGCGCGCCACCTGCTGGGGATCGGCCATCAGGCAGGCGCCAAACCGCCCCTGCTGCACCTTCTCGCTGGGACAGCCCACGTTGAGGTTGATCTCGTCGTAGCCCCGTTCCGCACCCAGTCGCGCAGCCTCCGCCAGCAGGGCGGGATCGTCGCCCCCGAGCTGGAGGGCCAGGGGGCGCTCCTCGGGATCGAAGCCCAGCAGCCTCTCCAGCCGCTGCTCCCGCTCCCCTGCGCCGGCGCCGCCGGGCGGCCCCTCCCGCAGGATGTGGTGCAGGGCCCGGGCCACCACCATCTCGGTGTACAGCAGCGCATGGCGACTCACCTGCCGCATCAGCACCCGGAAGTGCCGGTCCGTGCAGTCGAGCATGGGGGCCACACTGAAGCGGTAGGCGTGCTCCATCCCCCCATGCTGCCCAGCCGTGCCTCCATGGTGGTCGCCGGCGGCGGTCCGGCCGGCTTCATGGCCGCGATCGCCGCGGCCGAGGCCGGCCTGCGCCCCGGTCCCGAGGAGCCCGCCGTGCTGGTGCTGGAGGCCACGACCGAAACGCTGCATAAGGTGGCCATCAGCGGCGGCGGCCGCTGCAACGTCACCCATGCCTGCTGGGATCCGCGGGCGCTGGTGGGCCACTTTCCCCGGGGCGGTCAGGCCCTGCGCGGTCCCTTTTCCCGCTTCGCCAGCGGTGATGCGGTGGCCTGGTTCGATGCCCATGGCTTGGCGCTGGTGGAAGAACCCGATGGCCGGATGTTCCCCCGGGCCAACCGTTCCAGTGCCGTGGTCGAGACCCTGCGCCACGCGGCCGCCGCCGGCGGCGTGATGGTGGCCGCGGGGTGTGCTCTCAAGGGAGCCGAGCGGCTGGCGGACGGGAGCTTCCGGCTGACGCTCCGCAATGGGACCATGATCGCCTGCGAGCGGCTGGTGCTGGCCACTGGCAGCCATCCCACGGGCCATCGCCTGGCGGCATCCCTGGGCCACGGGCTGGTTCCGCCGGTGCCCTCCCTGTTCACCCTCTCCCTCGCCCACCATCCGCTGGCCTCCCTGGCGGGGGTGGTCATGGACCCGGTGGAGCTGGAATGGCTTCCACCGCCCGAGCCCGGAGCCCCGGCCTCCCAGCGGCGCCATCGCCATCGCCAGCGGGGCCCGGTGTTGATCACCCACTGGGGGCTGAGCGGTCCGGCCACGCTGCGGCTCACCGCCTTCGCGGCCCGCGCCCTGCGCGAGCGGGGCTATCGGGGCAGCCTGCGGGTGGACTGGAGCGGCGGGCGGACCACCGAGGAGCTGGAAGATCTGCTGGAGACCTGCCGGCGAGAGCAACCGCGCCGCCAGCTGGCGGCCGTCCGCCCCTGGTCGGGCCTCAGCCGCCGCCTCTGGCAGCACCTGATCGAGCATGGCGGCGGTGATCCTGCCCAGCGATGGTCCGATCTGGGCCGCCGCGACCGCCAGGCCCTGGTGACGGCCCTGCGGGACAGCCGCTACGCCATCAGCGGCCGTGGGCCCTTCGGGGAGGAGTTCGTGACTGCCGGAGGCATTCCCCTGGGCGAGGTGGATCTGGCCACGATGGAGAGCCGGCGCTGCCCCGGTCTGCACCTGGTGGGAGAGCTGCTGGATGTGGACGGGGTCACCGGAGGGTTCAACTTCCAGCACTGCTGGAGCTCTGGCTGGCTGGCGGGTACCGCCATCGCCGCGGACCTGGCCCAGCCCCTCCTCTCAACAGGGGCGGGCTGAGGCAGGACCGTCAGCGGATCTTCTCGAACACCGAGAACATCGGCAGGTACATCGCCAGCAGGATCGAGCCCACGATCACACCCACCAGCACGATCATCACCGGCTCCAGCATCGAGGTGAGCGTCTTCACCGTCGTGCTGACTTCGTCTTCGTAGAAGTCGGCAACCTTCGAGAGCATGGCGTCCATCTCGCCGGTTTCCTCACCGATCGAGAGCATGCTGGTGGCCATATCCGGGAACACTTTCTTCATCGCCAGCGCGGCACTGAGGGGCAGGCCCTCCCTCACCTCGTTGCGGGAGTTGATGATGGCGTCACCGATCACGCTGTTGCTGGTGGTTTCGCGCACGATTTCCAGCGACATCAGGATCGGAACACCGGCCCGCGAAAGAGAGCTCATGGTGCGGCAGAACTGAGCCGTGGCCGTCTTCTGAAGCAGATCACCGAACAGAGGGAGCTTCAGCAGGAAACCATCCACCCGCCTGCGACCGGCCGGCGTGGTGTAAAAGCGGGAGAACAGATAAACGCCGATCATGATCCCCCCCACCAGCAGGATCGAGAAGGAGGAGCGCAGCAACTGGCTCAGCCCCAGCATCAGGCGGGTGAACAGGGGCAGTTCCGCACCGAGTTGCTCGAAGATCGAGGAGAACGTAGGAATCAGGAAGATCGTCATCCCCAGGAACACCAGGATGGCGATCGCCAGCACGGTGACGGGATAGCCCATGGCGCCCTTCACCTGGTTCTGGAGCTTGTAGTTCTCCTCAAGCAGCTTGGCCAGTCGGGCGAGGGTCTCATCGAGGACACCGCCGGCTTCGCCGGCTTCCACCATGGCCACCGACAGGTTGTCGAACACTTTCGGCCAGCGCCGCATCGAATTGCCGAGGCTGTCCCCCTGGTTCACGTCGCGGGTCATGCCCGTCAGGGCGCGCTTCATCAGCGGCTTGCGCTGCTGGGAGCGCATCAGCTCCAGACCCCGCAGGATCGGCACACCCGCATCCACCAGGGCGGAGAGCTTGCTGGCGAACAGGGCCTTGTCCTTCACCGTCACCCGCTCCTCCAGCCAGTTGGGCCGGGTGAGGGTGAAGCGGCTGGGCGGGGCCGCCACCGGTGCGGTGTTGACGTCCCGGCGCACGAGGGTGTTGGGCAGGATGCCCCGTTTGCGCAGGGTGCGCCGGGCCTGGGAGGGGGTGTCGGCCTCGAGGTCGATCTGGCGGCGCCGCCCGGCCCGGGTGGTGTAGGTGACGACGAAGGAGGTCATGGGGGCCCTGGGTCAGTTCTGCTCAAGCAGACGCTCAAGCTCCTCGGGACGGGTGGTCTTCATCATGGCTTCATTGCGGCTCACCTGGCCGCTGGCCACCAGGTTGGCCAGCGCCCTCTCCAGGGTCTGCATGCCCGTCTGGGCGCCCGTCTGGATCTGGGAATAGAGCTGGGCCGTCTTGGCTTCCCGGATGAGGTTGGCGATGGCAGGGTTGTTGACCATGATCTCCTGGGCCATCACCCGGCCGAACTGACCGGCCGGTGTGGTGGTGCGGCGGCAGAGGGTCTGGGAGAACACCGCCAGCAGGCTGCCGCTGAGCTGCACGCGGATCTGGGTCTGCTGACCCGTGGGGAAGACATCGACCATGCGGTCCACGGTCTGGGAGGCGGAGCTGGTGTGCAGG
The DNA here is from genome assembly GCA_046080685.1 of Cyanobium sp. Lineage (GTDB taxonomy): Bacteria > Cyanobacteriota > Cyanobacteriia > PCC-6307 > Cyanobiaceae > Cyanobium. The sequence goes on from JBJTUJ010000273.1 coordinate 16,176, forward strand.
GTGGCGAACACAAGGTGGCCGGTCTCGGCGGCGGTGATCGCCAGCTGGATCGTCTCCAGATCGCGCATCTCCCCCACCAGGATCACATCGGGATCCTCGCGCAGGGCAGCCCTCAGGGCGTTGCCGAAGCTGCGGGTGTCTTCGTTGAGTTCACGCTGGTGGATCAGCGATTTCTCATTGCGGTAGGTGAATTCGATCGGATCCTCGATCGTGATGATGTGTTCCGAGCGCGTCAGGTTGATGTAGTTCAGCAGGGCGGCCAGGGTGGTGGTCTTGCCCGAACCGGTGGGGCCGGTCACCAGCACCAGTCCCTTGGGTTTGCGGCAGATCTCCTTCACGATCGGCGGCACACCAAGGGCATCAAGGGGTGGAATGCTTTTGCCCAGGGCCCGGAGACAGGCGGCGTAGGTGCCCCGTTGCCGATACACGTTCACCCGGAAGCGGGCCACGCCCTTGAGGCCGTAGGAGCAGTCGAGCTCCCAGTTCTGCTCCAGCTGCTTGCGCTGGGAGTTGTTGAGCATCGAGAAGATGAGTCGGTTGCAGCTTTCCTCATCCAGCCGCCGGTCGAGCAGCATCGGCCTCAGCTCGCCGTTGAAGCGACCGAAGGGGGGCTGGCCGGTGGCGAGGTGGAGGTCGCTGCCGCCTCCCTTCACAAGTTCACTCATCAGATCCTCGATCAGCAGATCGCTCGCCATCGGCCTACCGTCTCACTCTCAGACAGTAAGGGCATTCCAGCCATTCGTCCTGGAGTCCGGCGCCACAGCCCCGGCAGCTGAGGGAACTCAGGGCCCGCGCCCGCCGCTCCGATTCCAGAGCGGTGTCGGTGAGCAGCATGCGCTCCACCTCGTCGAGTGAGGTGAGCCCCTTGCGCACCAGATCGAGCCCGTAGCCGAGCAGGGTCTTCATGCCGGTTTCCAGCGCCAGCCGACGCAGTTGCTCTGTGGTGGAGCGCTTGGCCACCGCCGAGGAGAGCGTCTCGTTCATCACGAGGATCTCGAACACACCCACCCGGCCGGAATAGCCGCGGCCCTGGCAGGCCGGACAGGCCTGGGGATTATCCGGGGCCAAGGTTTTCGATCGGTAGAAGGTGATGCCGCTCTCGTCGCTGGCCACAAGTCCGAAGTGGCCCAGTTCCTCCGCATCGGGGTGATAGGCGATGCGGCAATGCGGGCAGAGGCGCCGCACCAGCCGCTGGGAGATCACCCCCAGCAGCGAGGCGCTCACCAGGAAGGGTTCCACGCCCATCTCATCCAGCCGGGCGAAGGCGCTGGCGGCGTCGTTGCAGTGCAGGGTGGTGAGCACCAGGTGGCCCGTCAGGGCCGCCTCGATGGCGGTGCTGGCCGTTTCCAGGTCGCGGGTCTCGCCGACCAGCAGCACATCTGGATCCTGCCGCATGAAGGCCCGCAGGGCCGAGGCGAAGTCAAACCCCTTCTCCCGGTTCACCTGGGTCTGGGTGATGCCCTTGAGCGAATACTCGATCGGATCTTCCACCGTGGAGATGTTGATCCCCGGGTCGTTGCGTTCCGCCAGCAGGGCATAGAGGGTGGTCGACTTGCCCGAACCGGTGGGTCCGGTCGCCAGGATCATCCCGAAGGGCTTGCCGCCCATCTCCCGCAGGGTGGCCCGCGCCGTTGGCTCGCTGATCAGGGTGTCCAGCCCCAGCTGGGTGGCACCGCTGTCGAGCAGCCGCAGCACCACCTTCTCGCCGTGGCGGCTCGGCAGGGTGCTCACCCGGAAGTCCATGGTGCGCCCGCGGAAGTTCCTTCGGATCCGGCCGTCCTGAGGCATGCGCCGTTCGGCGATGTCCAGGTCGGCCATGATCTTCAGCCGGGACGTGACCGCCGGGGTGAGGGTGCGCGGCAGCAGTTCCAGTTGGCGCAGCACTCCGTCCTGGCGCAGCCGCACCAGCAGCCCGTCCTCCTGCGGTTCCACATGGATGTCACTGGCTCCGCTGGTGAGGGCCTCGATCAGGATCCGGTCCACCAGGCTCATCACTGGGGATACGCCCTGTTCCCGGCTGCTGCTTTCGAGATCTTCCGCGGCGACGTCGGCGTCCTGCTGGGGAACGGCGCCTGGGCTGAGGTCCAGGTCCCCGAACAGGGACTGCTTGCCGCTGGCGTCGATCGTCATGGCTGGGGCATGTGCTGGCGCATGGGGTCGCTGCCGTGGCGGGACCGGCAGCGACTGTTCATTGAATTCTGGCGATGAATCGTTTGCTGAACATTCCCCGTTACGGTTTGTCCGGGGCTCCCGCTCCACCGGCGGTCCGGAGGTGCGGGCTTCCGCCGCTTGTGGGGAGCGCACGCCGCCCAGCAACATGTCTCCAGATTCCCCGGTGCCAGTCAGCATGAGCGGCGACACTTCCACGGCCAGCGAGACCTGCTTCGATCCCCAGCAGGATCCCGACCAGGGCGAAGCGCCGACGGCCGAGGGGACCAGCGGGGACGCCGGCGGCGATCAGCCGTCCCCGGCGGCGGAAACCTCCCCAGACGCCGGTGACGCTGACTCCCGCCTTCACGAGCTGGAGGGTCGGCTCGCGGCCCTGCAGGCCGAGCACGAGGCCCTGCGGAGCCAGTACATGCGCATCGCCGCCGATTTCGACAACTACCGCAAGCGCCAGAGCCGCGACCTCGACGACCAGCGCCTCCAGATCACCTGCTCCACCCTGGGCGAGATCCTGCCGGTGGTGGACAACTTCGAGCGAGCCCGCCAGCAGCTCAAGCCCCAGCACGAGGAGGCCCAGGCCCTTCATGGCAGCTACCAGGGTCTCTACCGCCAGTTGGTGGACGTGTTCAAGCAGCTGGGGGTCTCGCCGATGCGGGTGGAGGGGGAGCCCTTCGATCCCAACCTCCATGAGGCCGTGCTGCGGGAGGAGAGCCACGACCATCCTGATGACGTGGTGATCGAGGAGCTGCAGAGGGGCTATCACCTCGATGGCCGCGTCCTGCGCCATGCCCTGGTGAAGGTCTCGATGGGGCCCGGCCCCGCGGGTGAAAGTCCGGCCGGGGGCGTCGGCGAGGAGCAGGGCGGCTGATGGCCGACTTCTACGACCTGCTGGGAGTGCGCCGGGACGCCGATGCCGACAGCCTGAAGAGGGCCTACCGCCGCCTGGCGCGCCAGTACCACCCCGATGTGAACAAGGATCCGGCCGCCGAGGAGCGGTTCAAGGAGATCGGGCGGGCCTACGAGGTGCTCAGCGACCCCCAGACCCGCGCCCGCTACGACCAGTTCGGGGAGGCCGGTCTCGGTGGTAGCGCCGGCATGCCCGACATGGGGGACATGGGCGGGTTCGCCGATCTCTTCGAGACCTTCTTCAGCGGCTTCGGTGGCGGAGCGGCCGGCGCCGGAGCACCCCGGCGCCGGGGTCCCCGCCAGGGCGACGACCTGCGCCTCGACCTCACGATCGACTTCCGCGAAGCCGTGTTCGGGGTCGAGAAGGAGGTGCAGATCCGCCATCTGGAAACCTGTGGCACCTGCAGCGGCAGCGGGGCCCGATCGGGCAGCGGCCCCACCAGCTGCGGCACCTGCGGCGGTGCCGGTCAGGTGCGGCGTGCCACCCGCACCCCCTTAGGCAGCTTCACCCAGGTGGTCCCCTGCCCGAGCTGCGAGTCCACCGGCCAGACCATCGCCGATCCCTGCCCCAGCTGCCAGGGCCAGGGGCTGCAGCAGGTGAGCAAGACCCTGCGCATCAACATTCCCGCCGGCGTCGACTCCGGCACACGGCTGCGCGTGGCCAGCGA